>DIQC01000019.1:33525-34070 GCA_002426495.1 Thermacetogenium sp. UBA5472 | reverse complement strand
TTTAACACGCGGAATGTGAGTTATATTGCTACTGTTGAGGGAGACAAGCCCAGGGTTCGTCCTTTTGGCTTTGTGATGGAGTATGAAGGAAAGATGTGGTTTTGTACAAGCAATCAAAAGAACGTATATAAGCAGTTAAAGGAAAATCCCTATTTTGAGGTATGCACCACATCCCCTGATTTAAAATGGATACGGCTGAGGGGTAAGGCTGTGTTTAATTCCACTCCAGAGGCAAAAGCAAAAGCCTTAGAGGTAATGCCTTCTCTGAAAGACATCTATTCGGAGAATGACCCCATTTTTGAGGTATTTTATGTGGATGAAGGTGAGGTTACTTTCTGTTCGATGACTGATGAGCCTAGAACAGTTAAGTTGATTCAGGTGCAATAAAAACTATATAGTCTGCTTAACAGGGTTGAGAGGAATGTTTTCCTCTCAACCCTGTTTCATTCTGGATAACAAAAGGTTCTCACACAATTAAGGCATTCTCAGTGATGAAGACCCTATTTCAATCATAGAGGTTACTTCTGTTTCAGTTTGGCAAGGGC
>DIQC01000019.1:2697-33267 GCA_002426495.1 Thermacetogenium sp. UBA5472 | reverse complement strand
TTTCTCTGTAGCCACAGCTGCATGTAAAAATTTGACCTTCTCCTTTACCTTGCAGTTCCATTCTTTTATGGCAGTTAGGGCACCTGGCATTGGTTGTTTTAGCGATGCCTTTTCTATGTCCGCATTCTCTATCCTGGCAGATGAGCATCCTGCCTTTCTTACCATTGACCTCCAGCATATACTTGCCGCATTCAGGGCATTTGTTCCTGGTCAAATTGTCATGTTTAAATTCTTTTTCACTGTTTTTGATCTGATTGACAACTGTTTTGGCGTAATGCTTCATTTCATCGATAAAAGCATCTTTTTTCAAAGAACCTTGGGCAATGGAGCTCAATTTCTGTTCCCATTCCGCAGTAAGTGCCGGTGATTTGAGCTCCTCAGGCACTAAATCCAGGAGTTGCCTGCCTTTAGCGGTAACAAAGATATCCTTTCCCTTCTTTTCAATGAGAAAGGTGTTGAACAATTTATCAATAGTATCAGCTCTGGTGGCTACAGTGCCCAGCCCCCCGATTTCGCCGATTGTCTTGATCAAATCTTTGCTTTCACCAGCCATATATTTTGCAGGGTTTTCCATAGCTGACAGCAGGGTTCCTTCATTAAATGGGGCTGGGGGTTTGGTTTCCCCTCTGGTTTGGGAAACATCGGATACCTTTAAAATATCACCTTTATTTACTGCGGGCAGGTTTTGCTCAGCAATATCAGCATCTTCATCCTCTTCATCATCGAACTTATCATAGATCTCTTTCCAGCCCTTTTTGATCACTCTTTTACCCTTTGCGGTGAATAATTGATCCCCTATTTTTGCTTTGATCGTTGTTTGTTCATATTCAAAGTGTGGATAGAGAACTGCAAAAAAGCGTTTGATAACCAGGTCATAAATTTTTCGTTCCTTATCACTTAAGGAGTTGAGCGAAACTATCTGTTCTGTTGGTATGATGGCATGATGGTCTGAAACCTTATTGTTATCCACAAATGATTTATTTGCTTTGATCGGTTTTTTGGAAACCTGAAAAACAAGCCTGGAATAGGGGCCTACACCACAGGATTCAATCCTATCCTTCAGGGTATCTATGATATCTGTTGTCAGGTATCTGGAATCGGTTCGGGGATAGGTTAACAATTTGTGTCTTTCGTACAGGTTTTGCATGATGGAGAGGGTTTCTTTTGCCGAATAGCCAAAAATCTTGTGTGCATCTCTTTGCAGCTCAGTTAGATCATATAACTGAGGGGCCTGGCGTTTTTTATAGTTCTTGTTTACTTCTAAAACTTCGGCTTCTTTATTCTGGATTGACCTGATTATTTTGTCACACTTATCCTTGTCAAAGATGCGACTGTCTTTCGTCTGTTGGTTTTGCCAGATCAGCCTGAGGCCCTTGGCTGTGGCAGTGATGCCATAAAATGTTTTGGGTTTGAATTTTTGTATTTTCTCTTCCCTTTGAGCGATGATGGCCAGTGTGGGGGTTTGCACTCTGCCACAGGAGAGCTGGGCATTATATTTGCAAGTTAATGCCCGGGTGGCATTGATCCCTACAAACCAGTCAGCTTCAGCTCGGGCAGCAGCAGAGGCATACAGCTTTTCATACCCCTTGCCATCCTTTAAGCTATGGAAACCTTCTTTAATTGCTTTATCTGTAACAGAAGAGATCCACATCCTTTTGATCGGTTTTCTGACACCGGCCTTTTCGATGATCCACCTGGCAACTAATTCGCCTTCACGTCCGGCATCTGTGGCAATAATGATTTCATTTACTTCCTTATTATGCATTTGCTTTTTTACATTATTAAACTGTCTGCCGGTCTGCTTGATAACAACAAGTTTTAATTGAGGGGGCAGCATCGGCAGGTCTTCTATTCTCCATGTTGCGTATTTTTTGTCATAGGCATCAGGATCAGCCAATGTTACTAAATGTCCCAAAGCCCAGGTAACTATGTAGTTACTATTCTCAAAATAGCCATTTCCCTTTTGACTGCAGTTTAAGACCCTGGCCAGGTCTTTTCCTACAGATGGTTTCTCAGCTAAGACCAGTTTTTTGCTCATTTTGACAATCCCTTCTTAAAAACCCCCGGATAAGTTGGAGTAGGTATTTCCTATTGATATAAATTCTAACACAGAATTGATGGTGCTACAAAAATATGCTATCTTTGAGATAGGTTCCTGGTGCGGAGCCGTGCCGGTGATAGGCTTAGAAATATCCCGCCAGAATCTGCTATAATGTTTTTAAATCGTTATTAGTTAATGGAGGACAAACCGATGAAGCTGAGGATTGGGAAACTAAATGTGCCAGTTCCTATTATTCAGGGCGGCATGGCAGTTCGCGTTTCTACCGCCCCGCTTGCTGCTGCAGTAGCCAATGAGGGTGGTATCGGGGTTATTGCCGGAACAGGGATGTCTTCGGATGAGCTGCGCCAGGAAATTCGCAGTGCCCGGGAATTGAGTAGTGGAATAATCGGTGTCAATATAATGTTTGCAGCGCGTGACTTTGCTGGTCTAGTTCACGCAGCCATCGATGAAGGTATCGACCTGGTGATATCAGGTGCCGGCTTTTCTCGGGATATATTTGCCTGGGGAAAAGAGGGTGATGTGCCCATCATTCCCATAGTCTCCACTGCTAGGCTGGCGGTGCTTGCGGAAAAGATGGGGGCTTCTGCTGTGGTGGCTGAGGGTAAAGAAGCGGGCGGCCATCTTGGAACCGATCGTCCCATGCGGGAAATCCTGCCGGAGGTCAAGGCGGCGGTATCGGTGCCGGTCATTGCGGCCGGGGGCATAGTCGATGGGCAGGACTTCAAGGAAACGATGGAAATGGGGGCAGATGGTGTTCAGATGGGAACCCGGTTTGCTGCTTCAGTAGAATGCAATGCTTCTGATGAATTTAAGGAATTGTACGTTAATGCCGCAAAAGATGATGTGGTTTTGATAGAGAGCCCTGTAGGTATGGTAGGGAGGGGCTTAAAGAATAATTTCCAGCGGATGATTGAAGAGGAAGAAAACCTGGAAATTGATAAGTGCAGGGGATGTTTGAAGAAGTGCTCCCAAAAATATTGCATAATAGATGCACTGCATAACGCCTGTAAGGATGGAAATCCGGCAAAAGCTTTGGTTTTCGCCGGGGAACGGGTGGATAAGATTAAGGAGATACTTCCGGTGAGGAGGATCTTTGAGGAACTTTTAAATGCTTAAATCTTAATTTTAGTGAGTTAGCGCTCGTTACATTCTTGATGGGTAATAATTAATGACTCTCCAAAATATCATTTACTAATGAATCAATGGGGAGGTTAATGTATGAGTAAGGAAGAACCAGAAACAAAAGGATGCGAATCACCGTCTATTTATAAGTGTGCTTACCCGGCGCCTTACCCGGAGGTGCGGGTAGCCAGGCCTAATAAGGAATATGCTTATTTGCTGCTGGAGGATTATGCGGGGATGGTCAGTGAGATGACGGCTGTGTCCCAATACAGCTATCACCACTTTGTACTTGAAAATGAAAACAGAGAGGTGGCAGATGCACTTTCCTGTATTGCACTGGTGGAAATGCATCATCTGGAAATACTGGCTGAAACAATAGTAATGCTGGGTGTTGATCCTCGTTACAGGACAGTAGAGAAGAACAAGAGTGAAAGATATTGGGATGGAGCCTTCGTTTTTTATGGAACCGCTTTTTGTGACAGGCTAACAGCAGATGTTGCTGGTGAATGGGCGGCGATTGCCAACTATCGTAAACATCAGCGCATGATCGATGATCCCTATATCAATCGCATCCTGGAGAGGATCATCCTAGATGAACTACACCATGTTGAAATGTTTAACCATTTAATACAAAAGTATTGCCGGCCGAAGCTGCCTAAATATAATCCATGAAATAAATGATCTAAATCCAAGTCGTCAGAACCGTCAATAAAGGCAGGCCTTTTTTGTGAAAAAAGGTCTGCCTAATCTGTAACCTTCATAGGGGTTAGCTGCCCTGGCGCTCCTCTGATGGGTGATGGTTTGAGGGCTCCTGGACTTTGTACCTGGACCCATCACAGGAACCGTCCCCCTGATTGCGAAAGCAGATCTACAAATCTGAACTGTATCGTATCTACAAGACCCCGGTTGGTCAGGCGTAATTCTGGCAAAACAGGGAGGGACAGCAGGGCCATGGTCATAAAGGGAGATACCAGGCTGCATCCTAAGTCCTCCCAAGCCTGTTGTACCTTAGCTAACTGTTCTGCCACTTCTTCAACCGGGCGGTCTGACATAAGGCCGGCAATCGGCAAGGGAATGAGGGCAAGAACTTTACCGTCCCGGACTGCCACCATTCCGCCACCTGATTCTGCCAGTGCGTTACCGGCTATGGCCATATCTTCATCATTCATTCCTACTATGAGCAGGTTATGGCTGTCATGGGCTACAGTAGAAGCCACTGCGCCACCCTGCAGGCCAAACCCTTTAACAAAGCCAAAACCGATACTCTCGTTTTTGCCGTGCCGCTCAACAACCGCAGCTTTTGCCAGATCCATCGAAACAGAGGCTTCCAGTCTGCCATCCACCACCGGCAGTTCAGTGAGCAAGTGTTTGGTCAGAACGCTGGCTTCAATGATCTCCATTGCTCTGATCTGGGCACTGGTACTCTCCGCTGGAGCTACTATGCGGAAATGATTGGGATTCAAAGGTTCCTTTAAATGAACCGAACTGCGGGCAACCTCTGGGTATGTAACTGTGGGAAGATCCACTAGTAACTTGCCACCGGAAGCGATTATTTGTCCGTCTATCATTACCTTGTTAATGTCTACCTTCGCCAGATCCTTTATAAATAAAATGTCAGCAAAGCGTCCGGGAGCAATTGCCCCCAATTCTTGATCTACACGGAAACATTCTGCGGCATTGATGGTGACCGCCTGTATTGCCCTGATTGGGTTCAGCCCTTCGCTGATCGCCTTCCTTACCACATGATTGAGATGGCCTGTTGTGAGCAGGGTTTCAGGATGCACATCATCACTTACTAAAACAGCTCTGCGGCTGTCAATGCCTGTTTCGGTAAGGCTTTTTACTGTTGCGGCCACATCGTGCCAGGCCGAACCTTCACGCATCTTGGTGTACATGCCTAACCGCAGTCTGTTCAAGGCATCTTCTTTCAAAACTGCTTCATGATCGGATCTAATTCCTGCGGCAGTATAAGCGGCAACTCCCTGGAAATCTCCTGGCATGGAATAATGCCCGGTGATCGGTTTGCCTGCTTCTAAAGTTGCTTTCAGCTCTCCATGTACTTGCGGATCTCCAGCCAGTACTCCGGGGAAGCTCATCATCTCACCCAGGCCGCAGATACCCGGCCATTGCATGGCTGTGGCGATCTCTTCAGGGCCAAAAGCGGCGCCTGCGTCTTCAAAACCTGGAGCTGATGGAACACAGGACGGCATTGTAGTCAGAACTTTTAAGGGTAGCTGCATCCCTTCCTCCACCATCAACCGCACACCCTCCATTCCGAGGACATTGGCGATTTCATGGGGATCCATAAAAATACCTGTTGTGCCGAGAGGAATTACTGCCCTAGCAAATTGCGTAACCGTCACCATGCTGCTCTCAACATGGACATGCCCGTCAAGAAAACCGGGACTCAGGTAATACCCGCTGGCATCGATTACCTTGGTGGATGGGCCTATAGTATGGTTGACATCTCCGACAATAGCGATTCGGTCTTCTTTAATAGCGATGTCCCAGAATAAGATTTCACCGGTAAAGACATTGACGACCTTTCCACCTTGGATAACGGTATCTGCTGGAACCTTTCCTGTGGCTGTCGCTACGAGCTGCCGGGTGACCTGGGCAAGGGGTTGTCTGGTTATTGCCATCTTCTACATCTCCTTCGTGATAATTTGGGACGTGAGACGCGGGTAAGACGCGGGGACGGTTCTCGAGGATCGCGGGGGATCATGGGGACGGTTCTCCTGTGTCAATTGTGTCAATGAGGAAGTTCGCGGGACGGTTCTTGTGTGCGTCTCACTCGTGTTTCACTCCGTCTCACCCACTCACGGTTTTCTCTAAGTGACGATGGGACGCCATTTACGACCAGATTTCCAGATTATTAGGATATACGTAAACAAATTAATACTATATTATAGTATATCTGTTTCACTTACGAAATACAGGACATAATCGGAGCAAAAGTTGCTGTAGCAGTGAAAATTTCGGGTAACAGTTTAACCAGTGTCTTGCAGTCTTGCAGTCGATAATAAACAATAATGAAGGAAGCCCTATTTGATCAGGGCTTCCTTATTTGAGTAGGGTGGCGCCGCAAAAAGCTGCTGTGGCGCTACCCTACTTGATTTATAGAAAGGTGTTTACCGTCTCTGGGTAAAGGAATCTCGAATCTGTTGTATTTCTTGTTGGTTTGCTGGCTGAGCCGGTTGGTAATAGCCCTTTTGCATAGCGACCTGTGCCAGTTGATACTGGAATTGTTCATCTGAATCCCTGGTCTGTTGCAACAGCTGCCGAAGTTGCTGGTTTGATGTCTGAGCGATAGCATTTGCATAACCGGTTAAGCTGCTGTTGACCATAGATAAAACGTCATTTACCATGTCTTTTTCCTGCATGAACTTCATCCCCTTCCTTTTTATTGTAATACCGATAGGAATTTCTGCTTTGTGTTTTCGGCTTGTTGAGATGATTGTTGAAACATTTCTTTGATTTGTGGATCTTGGCATTGTTGTGCATAGGTTTTCAATTTCTGTGCACAGGTTTCATGGGAACCTATAAAGTGTCGTACATTCTGCAGTTCTTGTTCGTTTAGTTGTGGCACTGTTTTTCCTCCTTTTTGATTGTTTGGTATTAGTTTATCAATTCTTCTGCATTTTATTCTCCAGACCAATCACGGGGACGAATCCTACAGGGCTGTGTTGAAAGTCGTAATTGCGAATTGCCTGGTGACATATAAAGAGCTGGACTCGAGAGTCGACAGTTTGGCCGGTGGCCTGCTCAAACTGGGTCTTCAGCATCAGGAGATGGTTGGGCTGCATTTGGGCAATTGTACGGATTTTGTATACTCCTACTTTGCCATTATTAGGGCAGGTGGGGTGGTGGTTCCAATAAATGATAGGGGACTTGGAAGGTTGACAAAAAACAACTGAGACTGATGAATGTGACGTGACAGGGCAGGGATGAGATGACAGTCTGAATGTCTTTTTGTCACTTTGATATAAAATAGCTCAAAAAGCAGTATAATGTTGTTATTAGCTCTACTTTATAGAGATGCTTTTCGGGTTGGATTTCTGTAACATCCGGTTCGGTTAAGCTAACGGAAAGAATAGTTATTAGGGAGGTTGCTAGATGGAGCGCTTTTCTATTAAGGTGAAGGGTATGAGCTGTGCAGCGTGTGCTGCGCGCATTGAAAAAGGTCTCAATAAGATGCCCGGAGTGAGTCAAGCCCAGGTCAATCTAGCCTTGGAACAGGCGACAATAGAATATGATCCTGATGCAGTGAAAGCTGCGAATCTTGTTGAAAAAGTCGAAATGTTGGGGTACTCGGTAGCACCTGAGCGTGTTGAACTAAAAATTCAGGGGATGAGCTGTGCAGCGTGTGTTGCCAGAGTAGAGAAAGGGTTGCAAAAATTAGAGGGCGTCGAAAAGGCTAGTGTCAATCTGGCAACAGAAACAGCTTCAATAGAATACCGGCCAGGTGTGCTAGAACCCGAAGATCTGACAGCTGCCATTTCCCGTATTGGGTACAGAGGCCAGGTGCTGTCAGACCTGGCAGAGGGTACCGGTAAGGTATCTGAACCCGCTGAGTTACAGCAGAGAAAGGGGCTTTTGTTTTTTTCGGCTATTCTCTCTTTTCCCTTCCTGGTGATCATGCTTGAGCACCTCTTGGGCATACCTTTGCCGGGGTGGCTGACTTTCTATACCACACAGCTGCTGCTGGCAACTCCTGTGCAGTTTATTGCCGGATTCCCTTTTTACCGCGGAGCATATACTGCTCTGCGCGGTGGCAGTGCCAATATGGATGTACTGGTGGTGATGGGAACCAGTGCCGCATACTTTTATAGTTTGATTACTGGTTTATTGGATCCCAATGCTCACCTCTATTTTGAAGCCAGTGCTATCTTAATTACCCTGATTTTACTCGGCAAGTATTTGGAGTCCCTGGCCAAAGGACGGACTTCAGAAGCGATCAGGAAATTAATTGGGCTACAGCCTAAAACTGCTCGCGTAATCAGGGACGGGATTGAGCAGGAGGTTCGGGTGGCTGAAGTGGCAGTGGGTGATCTGGTAGTTGTGCGTCCTGGTGAGCGGATTCCGGTTGATGGGATGGTTAAAGAAGGCTATTCTGCTGTGGACGAATCAATGCTTACTGGGGAGAGTGTGCCTGTGGACAAAGGGGCAGGAGACCTGGTGGCTGGTGCTACAGTGAATAAGTTTGGTTCTCTCAAGATGGAAGCCACTCAGGTGGGACGGGATACTGTGCTGGCCCAGATCATCCGGATGGTGCAAGAGGCACAAGGATCCAAAGCCCCCATTCAGCGTTTAGCTGATGTCGTAGCGGGTTACTTTGTGCCGGGGGTAATCATCATCGCTTTGGGTACTTTTGTCTTGTGGTTCTGGGGACTGGATGCGGGCGATTTTGCTAGGGCTCTGAGCAATGCGATTGCTGTGCTGGTGATCGCCTGCCCCTGTGCAATGGGTTTGGCTACTCCTACCTCTATTATGGTAGGAACAGGACGGGGGGCGGAAAACGGCATTTTAATTCGAGGTGGTGAGCACTTAGAGCGCGCCCACCAGGTGAATACGGTGGTTTTGGACAAGACCGGTACAATTACCCGGGGTGAACTGGAAGTCACTGATATTGTAGCTGCGGAACAGTTTGCCGGTCAGGAGCAGAAAATCTTACAGTGGGCGGCCAGTGCAGAGAAATTATCGGAGCATCCGGTTGCAGAGGCCATCGTTCAGGGAGTTATCAAGCGTATACCTGAATTAGAGATAGCTGACCCCCAGGAGTTCAATGCAGTACCCGGCAGAGGAGTGAAAGCCACTATAAAGGGAAGGAACATACTGATCGGCAGCCGCAGGTATTTACAGGAGCAGGGAGTAGTGGTGGAACCGCTGCTGCCGGCACTGGAAAGGTTAGAAACCGAAGGAAAGACTACGGTTTTGATGTCAGTTGATCAGTCCGTTGCTGCTGCTATTGGTGTGGCAGATACAGTTAAAGAGCATGCAGTTGAAGCGATTCAAGATTTAAAAAGTCTCGATGTCGAGGTCTGGATGATCACCGGTGACAACCGGCGCACTGCTGCAGCCATTGCTAACCAGGTGGGGATCGAGCATGTGCTGGCAGAGGTTTTGCCTGAAGATAAAGCCGATCAGGTGAAAATACTGCGGGATAAGGGACGAGTTGTTGCCATGGCGGGGGATGGGATCAATGATGCTCCTGCTCTGGCTACTGCTGATGTGGGAATAGCCATGGGCACAGGCACTGATATCGCTATGGAAGCAGCGGATATTACTCTGATGAGCGGTGATCTGAGGGCGATCGCCACAGCCATCAAACTCAGTAAAGCCACTATGCGCAATATCAAGCAGAACCTCTTCTGGGCCTTCTTTTACAATACGGTAGGACTTCCTGTAGCAGCTGCAGGGTTACTGAGCCCAGTAGTAGCAGGTGCTGCTATGGCTTTGAGTTCGGTTTCTGTTGTCAGCAATGCTTTGCGCCTGAAGCGGGTGCGATTGTGATGTAGGGCGACCAATGGTCACCGGAAAGACTTCGCCTGATAACCGGTTTGACAAAGTAGTGTTTATCGGTTATTTTATAACTATAAATCCTACCAATTTGCTAGGATATTGTTTGATTTGACACACAGACTAAGTTCTAACATTTTGTATGAGGAGTGATTTGCTATGCGAAAAGTGTATCTCGACCATGCTGGGACAACACCTCTTCACCCGGAGGTTTATTCCCTCATGTGTGAACTTATGAAAAATACATTTGGGAACCCTTCAAGTATTCATTCTTTTGGCCGAGAGGCCAAGAAGTGGGTTGATGAGGCACGACAGCAAGTTGCAGACTTAATCGAAGCCGAGGCCGGGGAAATTATTTTTACCAGCGGAGGTACTGAAGCTGATAATCTAGCGATTTTAGGAGTAGCGGCAGCAAGACGCAAGAAGGGGAATCATATCATCACTTCCTCAATCGAGCACCCCGCTGTGCTGAATAGCTGTAAGCAACTTGCTAAAAGCGGTTTTGATGTGACTTTTCTTCCTGTCGACCAGTACGGTTTGGTTGATCCAGAGGAATTGTGTAAAGCGATCCGTTCGGAGACAATTTTGATCTCGATCATGCATGCCAATAATGAGATCGGGACGATTGAGCCGATCGAGGAGTTTAGTAGGATTGCCAAGGAGCACGGAGTCCTTTTTCATACAGATGCTGTGCAGGCCGCGGGGAAGATTCCTGTTAATGTGAACACCCTCGGGGTTGATCTCCTTACCCTTTCCAGCCATAAAATATACGGACCTAAGGGAGTCGGTGCCCTTTATAAGAGAAAAGGGGTGCGGCTGCAGCCGGTGGTATACGGCGGGGGGCAGGAAAGCAATTCGCGTTCGGGCACTGAGAATACCGTAGGAATTGTTGGCTTCGGGAAGGCTGCCGAAATCGCCGCCCGGGATTTGGACTCTGAATTCAACCGTACCAGAGAACTGAGAGATAAACTGATCCAGGGGATTAAAGAAAGGATTCCTGATGTTAAGTATAACGGGCATCCTGAACGAAGGCTGCCACATAATGTTAACTTTAGCTTTTCCTATGTTGAGGGTGAGTCAATGCTGCTCAGTCTGGACATGAAAGGCATTGCCGCATCTAGTGGTTCAGCTTGCAGTTCGAGTTCTTTAAAACCATCACATGTGCTGAAAGCCATCGGGCTACCTTATGAACTGATACACGGTTCTCTGCGCATGACCCTAGGGAGGATAAATGATGCTGCAGATATTGACTATGTTCTTGAAATACTTCCTGAAGTTATAACCAGGTTGAGGAGTTTCTCTCCACTGGCCAATAAACTAACTGTCTAAATGAGGTGATATCATGTATAACGAAACAGTCATGGATCATTTTCAAAACCCGCGTAATGTCGGGGAAATAACTGATGCCAGTGGTGTCGGTGAAATCGGAAATGTTGTCTGCGGCGATATCCTCAGGGTGTACATCAAGGTTAAGGACGAGAAGCTTGATGATGTCAAGTACATGACCTTTGGCTGTGGCGCAGCTGTGGCTAGTGGCAGTATGATGACAACCTTGGCCAAGGGGAAGACCATTGAGGAGGCTAAGGAACTCACAAACAAGGATGTTGCTCAAGCACTCGGAGGACTGCCTCCACAGAAGCTGCACTGCTCGAATCTGGCTGCTGATGCTCTACATAAGGCTATTGAGGATTGGCAGCAAAAACCGGAAAGGAGAAGCGAGCTGAGTGAGATTATCAACAAGGGGTAGGTATGGGTTAAGGGCAATGTTGGATATAGCGATTGATCAAAGTGACGAGCCGGTCACACTGGCCAGCATCTCAGAACGCCAGGGAGTATCAATAGGCTACCTGGAGCAGTTGATGGTGCCATTGAAAAAGGAAGGGTTGATCCGCAGTGTACGCGGTGCACAGGGGGGGTACCTGCTTTCGAGGGTTCCTGAGAACATTACGGTTGGTGATATTATCCGCACCCTAGAAGGGCCGATTGCACCTGTCGCCTGTGTCAGTGAGGATTACCCGGAAGAGTGTGATCGCGCCGAAGGATGTGTTACACGTCTGGTTTGGGCTAAAGTCAGAGATTCTATAGCTGAAGTTCTGGATTCATTAACCCTTCATGACCTGATTGAAGAAACAAGGAAGAGTTCTGATCGATAGGGACAACCGTAATATTAAAATAATCAATACAACTTACCTCGGTCAAAAGGCCGGGGTTTATGTATATAATGTCCTCTTCCTGGATGATGGCAAACAAGACTTCCTGGGATCATAAGGCTTTTGGGAAGAAGATTAAGCAGATACTCTGTTCAAGAAGTCGGGTGGTTTCCTTTCTCTGCCGCACGGGGGTGCCGTGATACCTTCGATGCTCAAGCAGTTGAGAGAGTTTCCTTTCTAGTAGGGAGAGGAGTCACTGCTTGCTCTGCTGGGGATGGTGTTTTCAGACCAGCGAAGAAGTTGTACAATGGGGGAGAGGACATAAGTCCTAAGTTCAATATTATTCATTAACAGGGGGATATAAATGAACTACAGGAGACTCGGGAAAACAGGTTTGCAGGTGTCTGTAGTAGGGTTTGGTGGTATTCCTATCCAGCGAATAGATGCCTCCAGCGCAGAAAAGATTGTAAATCGCGCTATAGAACTGGGCATCAATTTTTTTGATACAGCCAGGGGTTACACTGATAGTGAGGAAAAGCTTGGGGCAGTATTGAAAAAAAACAGAGAACAGATGATTATTGCTACCAAATCCATGTCTCGATACAGAAAAGGGATGGCCGAGGATATAGACAAAAGCCTCAAGACCATGGGAGTGGACTATATTGACCTCTACCAAATGCACAATGTCAAGGACAAAGCCGCCATAGAGCAGGTTTTGGATGAGGACGGAGCTCTTGCTGCCTTAAAAGAGGCAAAAGAAAAGGGAAAGATCGGGCACATAGGAGTTACAGGGCATATCAAGGATGTTCTATTAGAAATAATGCAGAACGAGGAGATAGAAACTGTACAGTTTCCTTTTAATCCTGTAGAGACAGAAGGTGCTCTGAAGTTGTTTGAAATGGCAGAGAAGGTGGACTGTGGGGTTATTGCTATGAAACCGATGGCCGGAGGTGCCCTGACCAACGCCAAGTTGTCTTTGCGCTTTATTCTGGAGCATCCTGTTACAGTTGCCATTCCGGGAGTAGATGTACTGGAACAGGTGGAGGAGAATGCTGCTGTGGGAAGTGTGGCAAGGTCTTTATCTATACCAGAGAGAGAGGAACTCACCAGGATAGTGGCTAAACTGGGCGCTCGTTTCTGCAGGCGCTGTGAGTACTGCCTTCCTTGCCAGCAGGGGATCGATATCCCATCAGTGTTTCTTTTCGACGGCTACTATACCAGATATGGTCTTGAAGATTGGGCAAAAGAGCGCTACCAGGCTCTGGGTGTAAATCCAAGCGAATGTCTGGAATGCGGGGAATGTGAGGAGCGCTGCCCTTACAACCTGCCGATCCGAGAGATGCTGAAAGATGCGGCGGAGCGACTGGGGTAAGGGGGGACGGTTCCGGTGATCCCTGTTTTGCCATAAATGCCCAGGGGTTCAGGGGGATCTGGGGAACTCAGTTGACTTAAGAAAAATGGGTCAAAGCCCCCGTCCCCCTGACTCACTAGTCCTTCTGACACGCATTGACACAGGAGAACCGTCCCTCTGTGTCCCCTGTGTCAATGAGATTTGCACCAGACGTTCATGTCTTCAAAGCCACCGGAGATATTACAGTTGTTGGTCAGTGTGCCGGTATAGTGATAGCCGGCACTTTTGAATACTTTATTCATGCTGAAGGAGCTGCTGCGGGCAATTGTGTAGGCAGTACGATATTCGTGCTCTTGTAAGACTTTTTCTAAATTGTACAATATAAAGGGAGCCAGCCCTTTACCTCTTTCATCGGGAGAGGTAGCAAAATCTGTCATCTCAGCGTTTTTAAATTCGCCGTTTGTTTCGGCAGAGGCCGCTGCTACCAGTGCTCCTTCAGGGTTATATACTAATCCGTAAACTGTGTGTTCAAGTGTGGAAAGCAGATATGTTTGGTCGATCGGATAGGGGTATGTCTTGAAAACCTGGCTTAATAATGAAGACAATACCTCTACATCTTGAGCCTCTGCAATTCTGTAGCTGTAGCCTGCAGGCAGCTCCGGGGTATGTCCAGTTATCTGGATTAAGTCAAGGCGGTCAAGAATCTCTTGATTGTGTTGAGAGGTGAGGGATAATTTTCGTTGGTCACCAAAATATTTGGCGCAGATGACTGCATCTTCGTCGATAAAGAAATTATCAATATAGGCTTCTGCTGTAAAACCCTGACTGGTATATAGTTCTAGATCTTTCCTGCGTATTTTACCCCAGGCCTTACCAAGGTCATATTTGCTGCAGAGGTTTTCTATCAAGTCTGCCAAATCAAGGATCCCCTCGTTTGTTAAAAAGCTATAGTTGAGAATGGTCAAACGTTTATTATATAAAGATATTTCAACTTCAGCATTCAAAGATTCCAGATGTATAGTTCTAGATGTTCCCCATTGATTATGAGGATTGAAATCATCGACTACCGCAGAAAGCCAAGAACATGCCAATCCAAATTACTCCCTTCGATTATGGCGTGAATTTCCTTCGGGGATTAGGCTTATGATATCATTATCATCACTGTACAGTTTTTCTAGACCTATAAATTCCCGGGAACTGTTCTTTTTATTATGGCAGATATTGCAGTCCGGTGGGCAAGTGGATGACTGGTTTTCTGGTTCGGTGTAGACACAGATCACTCCCTCATAGTTGCGTAAAATAGTTTTACGATGAGAGGCCGATATCAGATAGTTTGGCAGGAGAGGGATTTTTCCTCCTCCACCTGGAGCATCAACCACAAATGTCGGTACAGCAAGACCTGAAGTATGTCCGATGAGCATCTCCAGGATTTCTATGCCTTTTGATATAGGGGTTCTAAAGTGCTCAATACCACGGGAAAGATCGCATTGGTATAAGTAGTAAGGGCGCACTCGGTTTTTAACCAACTTGTGAACCAACTCACGCATAATAAGAGGGCAGTCATTAACTTCTCTCAACAGGACAGATTGGTTGCCTAAGGGGAATCCGGCGTCAGCTAATGCAGCTAAGGCTTTTTGCGAGTCAGGGGTCAATTCTTTGGGGTGATTGAAATGTGTGTTTATCCAAATTGGTTGATATTTTTTTAGCATAGACACCAAATCTTGATCAATACGCATGGGTAAGACGACTGGTGTACGTGTTCCAATCCTCATTATTTCGACATGCGGTATTTTCCTTAATTCATATAATATCTTTTCAAGTTTATCGGTACTCAACAGAAACGGGTCGCCTCCGGAAACAACAACATCTCTGATCAAGGGGTTTTCTCTTATATAATCAATGCCTTTCTTGATGTTCGTAAGAGTTATCCTTACGTTTTCTTCACCTACTTTGCGTTTTCTTGTACAATGACGGCAGTACATAGAACATTCATTGGTGACCAGGAGTAAAACTCGATCTGGATAACGGTGGGTTAATCCTGGGACAGGTGAGTCCTGATCTTCGTCTAGAGGATCTTCTAAGTCATAATCATTAGTTTTGAGTTCTTCTACGCTGGGGATAGCTTGTCTCCGAATAGGGCATTGGGGATTGTCCTTATCCATCATGGAAGCGTAATAAGGAGTTATTGCCATAGGAAATGAATCAATGGCCTTTTTAATACCTAATTCGTTCTCAGGGGGAATGTTGATTATTTTTTTTAGTTCCTCAATAGTTGTAATGCGGTTGTTAACCTGCCAGTGCCAGTTATTCCAATCCTTATCTAGGGATAATTTTGAAGCTGAACTTACACTACTAATGAAAAGCACCTCCGTAAAATATTAATAAACCCATTTATATGGTAGATGGGCTTTACAGTAAAGATGCCTGTTATTTACAGCCATCTTTGGAAACTGATTGGGGTTGTCAGTGATTATTATAATAAAAAGGCAGTCGATGCTCAAATACGGTACGCTGCTCTAAGATACGATACGAATAGAAGTATTTACCATGAATTTTCTTACAGTACTATTATGCAGTAATTCCCCCATATCCTCTGCTATGCTCCTTCATGCTTAACTGACACAAGGGATCAGACACAAGGGGACAGTTGAGCTGTCCAGCTGTCCCCTTGTGTTACTTTCGGTTCGTACTGTAATAACCGTCCCCAACCGCAAGTATAAACCTCGAGAAAAATGAGTCAAAGCCCCCGTCCCCCTGACTCACCCGTCCCCCTGTGTTTACGATTTTTTGTGGTTAATATATAAAAAGGTGGTATCATATAGAGAAACCGAAAATTGAAGGGAGATTTGATTATGAAAGCTTATTATGATCAGGACGCAGATCTAAAGTATCTGGATGGGAAAACAGTTGCAGTGATTGGTTACGGGAGCCAGGGGCATGCACAGGCGCTTAACTTAAAAGAGAGTGGGGTAAAGGTACTTGTTGCGGATGTGCCTGATAGCGAGAATTGGAAAAGGGCTGCAGCTGATGGTTTTGAGCCGTTAAGGGCTGCTGAAGCTGCTGAGCTGTCAGATATTATCCAGCTTCTGATCCCTGATGAATTGCAGGCTGGTGTTTATCGCCAGGACATCGCTCCTTATATGAAGGCAGGAAAAGCGCTCATGTTTTCTCACGGGTTTAATATTCACTTCGGACAGATCAATCCTCCACAGGATGTGGATGTCTTCATGATTGCTCCCAAGAGCCCGGGCCATTTGGTAAGGCGCATGTATGAACAAGGAGCCGGGGTTCCTTCTCTTGTGGCAATACACCAGGATCACACAGGGAATGCACTCAACACAGCTTTAGCATATGCCAAAGGGATCGGCTCTACCAGAGCAGGTGTCATCGAAACCACTTTTGAGGAGGAAACTGAAACAGACCTCTTCGGTGAGCAGGTTGTTCTCTGTGGTGGTGTTACAGAATTAGTTAGGGCAGGGTTTGATACTCTGGTTGAAGCAGGTTACCAGCCGGAGATAGCTTATTTTGAGTGTATGCATGAGTTAAAGCTCATCGTAGACTTGATGTATGAAGGCGGCATCAGCTGGATGAGAAATTCCATCAGCTACACAGCTGAGTACGGCGATATTACAAGGGGTAAGAGGATCATTACCGATGAGACTCGTGAGGAAATGAAGTACATCTTAGAGGAAATTCAGGATGGAAGTTTCGCCAAGGAGTGGCTGCTGGAGAATCAGGTGGGACGCCCTGTGTTCAACGCCATTCAGAAGAAAGAAGCAAATCATTTGATCGAGGTTGTTGGTAAAAAACTGCGGGCGATGATGCCCTGGCTTAAGAAAAGTGAATAGAACAATCGAGCTTCCTTGAACTTGTTTTCGTAACTTAGCCTGTCTATTATTTTGTTGAATGGAGCGATTCTAGGGATGACGGCTGATTTTGTTCACCTTCATGTACACAGTGAATATAGCCTTCTTGATGGGGCGTCTCGACTGAAAGATCTGATACAGAAGGCAGTTGAATATGAAATGCCTTCTATAGCACTTACTGATCATGGTGTCATGTACGGTGTTGTAGACTTTTATAAACTGGCAAAAAAGGCCGGCATTAATCCGGTGCTTGGGTGTGAAGTATATATGGCGCCGCGCACCCGTTTTGACAAAGAGGCCCATATTGATGATACCCTTCCTCACCTGGTGCTGCTTGCTGAAAATAATCAAGGGTATAAGAATCTGGTTTCTATTGTATCCCAGGCCTTTCTGGATGGTTTTTACTATAAACCCAGAGTGGATAAAGAGCTTTTAATGCAGCATAATGAAGGGATTATAGCGTTGAGTGCCTGTCTGGCAGGTGAGATTCCCAGGATGATCCTTAATGGTGATTATGAAAAAGCGAAGGAGACAGCCTGTGAGTACAGGGAGATCTTTGGCAAAGATAACTACTTTCTGGAGATGATGGATCACCACCTACCAGACCAACGGGTGGTCAATGAGGCGCTGCATAGGCTCTCACAGGAGACGGGAATACCTCTGGTTGTCACCAACGATGCTCACTATTTGCGCAGAGAAGATGCGCATATCCATGATGTTCTGCTCTGTATTCAGACTGGAAAAACCCTGCAGGACGAAAACCGTATGCGCTTTAATGGGCAGGAGTATTACATAAAATCACCCCAGGAGATGGCTTCCCTTTTTCCTGATGATCTGGATGCTTTGAGGAGAACCAGGGAGATCGCCGACCGCTGCCATGTGGATTTCGATTTTAATCAGATGCACCTTCCAGAATATCAGGTGCCTGAGGGTTATAATCTGGATTCTTATCTTCATAAGCTGTGTAGGGAGCGGCTCTCGGGGCGTTATCCCCAGGGAGTGTCTCAAGAGGCAGAAGAGCGGCTAGCTCATGAATTACAGATCATTCAGCAGACGGGGTTTTCCGGCTATTTTTTGATTGTCGAGGATTTTGTAAGCTGGGCTCGTGCCCAAGGAATTCCTGTGGGTCCTGGTCGGGGTTCGGCGGCCGGTTCATTGGTCGCCTATTGTCTGGAGATCACTAACATTGATCCCTTACAATACGGGCTTCTCTTTGAGCGTTTTCTCAATCCTGAACGGGTCAGCATGCCAGATATAGATATCGATTTCTGTTATGAGCGCCGTGAGGAAGTTATAGATTATGTTGTCTCCAAATATGGTGCTGATCATGTGGCACAGATCATTACCTTTGGCACTATGCTGGCCAAGGGAGCGATCAGGGATGTGGGGCGGGTTATGGATCTGCCCTTATCTGAGGTTGACCGTATTGCCAAACTCGTTCCAGAAGAGCTGGGGGTTACTCTGGAGGAGGCTCTGCAGACTCCGGAAATCAAGCAGCTGTATAACAGTGATCCGGAGGTGAAGCAGTTGCTGGATCTTGCTCAGGGGATCGAAGGAATGCCGCGGCATGCATCGAAACATGCGGCGGGGATCGTAATTTCCAGCGAGCCTCTGCAGAATCTTGTGCCCCTGCAGAAGAATGGAGATGCGGTGATGACGCAGTTTCCCAAAGAGACTGTCGAGGAGATCGGCCTATTAAAAATGGATTTCCTGGGGCTGCGTACACTGACTGTCATCGAAGATTGCTTGCAGAATATCGAGTCTCAGTATCATGAACGGCTTGATCCTGAGCAATTCCCTCTGGATGATCCAAAAACCTATGAACTTTTAGCCTCCGGGGAAACAAGTGGAGTATTTCAGTTGGAAAGTACAGGGATGCGTCATATCTTAAAGAATATGCATCCGGAGCGTCTGGAAGACCTGATCGCTTTAAATGCTCTGTATCGCCCTGGTCCAATAGGGAGTGGCATGATAGAAGACTATATCAGCAGAAGGGTCGGTCAGACAAAAGTACAATATCTCCACCCTGTACTGGAACCTATTTTGAAAGAAACTTATGGAGTAATTCTTTATCAAGAACAGGTAATGCAGATTTCCTCTGAGCTAGCAGGCTTCTCCATGGCTGAGGCTGATTCCCTGCGCAAAGCAATGGGAAAGAAAAAACCGGAAGTCTTGTTAGCTATGAAAGAGAAATTTCTTCAGGGTGCCCAAGAGCGCGGTGTGAATAAGCGAAAAGCAGCAGAGATCTTTGAACTGATGGAGCACTTTGCAGGCTATGGTTTTAATAAAAGCCATTCTGCTGCTTATGCCCTTATTGCTTATCAGACAGCCTATTTGAAGGCTCATTACCCTGTTGCCTTTATGGCCGCTATGCTGACCAGTATTCGAAACAACTCAGATAAGGTTGCTTATTATACTCAGGAGTGCAAAAGGCTGGAGATCGAGATTTATCCACCTGATGTGAATGAGTCTCTGGAGAACTTCACAGTTGTGGGAGACAAGCATATCCGGTTTGGGTTGGCTGGTGTTAAAAATGTGGGTGAGGGTGCTGTCCAGTCGATCATCACTGCCAGAAAAGAAGGAGGGGCCTTCGTTTCTCTAGATGATTTTTGTAGAAGGGTGGATCTGCACCAGGTAAATAAGCGGGTTATAGAGAGCTTGATCCTCTGCGGGGCATTTGATTCATTGGGGGCTTTTAGGTCTCAATTGATAGCTGTGCTTGATCAGTGCATGGAAAGTGTCCAGGCAGACAAAAAGGATAAAGAATCTCAGCTGGCCGGCCAGGTATCACTGTTGGAGATGATGCAGGAACCACAACAGCAGCAGGAGCAGTGCGAGTTTCCGGCAATAGATGAATTCCGAAAGCGTGAACTGCTAGCCAAGGAGAAGGAGACTCTTGGCTTCTATGTCAGCGGACATCCCCTGGATGGCCATGAGAAGCTCCTTGCCCGCAAGACAAAAAGCAGCATCGCGAAGCTGAGTGGATATCGGGACCGGGAAAGGGTCAAAATAGGGGGCATTGTTACTGCTTGCAAACGGGGTACTACTAGGAAGGGTAAAGGGGTAATCTATTTAACAGTAGAAGATAAAGAGGGAAATGTTGATGTCATCTTTTTCCCACCCAGTAATCCTGAAGAGATCTCCTTTTTGAGGGAGGATGTTCTAGTTATGGTAGAGGGGCGTCTATGTGTGCAGGATGATTCCTACCGCATCTTTGGAGAGAGTGTAAAATCTTTGGAGTTGATGCCTGTGGAACCTGAGTGTTATCTTTACATTAGAATCAATCCATATGCAGTAACCCCTGAGGTGCTGGAAAAACTGCGGGTGCTGCTTACCCAATACCAGGGGGTTAATCCAATTTTATTATATTTCGTCCAAGAGAGAACATTGATCCAGGCCGGTTCCGCTTTTGGAGTGGATAAAGTGTCTGAACTGATCTATCATGTTGAGGAATTATGTGGGCCGGGGTCATGCTACTATCTTAAAAAAGATTCAGAAATGGTATCTAAAATATTACAAGAAAAACCTGCTTGAATGGTGGTTAGTGGTTGGTCGTTGGAAACAGTAAGGAGGTTTGTCATATGAATGATAGTAATGTGGTGCAGGCTGAGCATATAGTGATCAAGGCTCTGGAAAATGGGGTAACTATTATCGGCCTGACACGGGGGAAGGATACCAAGTTTCATCATACAGAGAAGTTGGATCAGGGTGAAGTGATGATCGCTCAGTTTACCGAAGACACATCAGCGATCAAGATACGCGGCAGAGCTACTGTCTTTACCAAACACGGCACAATTGATACTATGTGACACAGGGGGATGACACAGTCTGACGGTTCTCCTGTGTCAGAATAAAAAGAAGGAGTATATAGGCGGTTAGTCGAATTGATCATCCGCAAGAATCGCAAGAATTTTGGAGGGGGGGACCAAAATTCATGTGGACGGTTGTCTATATTGCGTCGAACATGATGCGCGCTAAGTTTCTGAAAGAGGTACTGATATCTGAGGGGATGATGGTTACACTTCGTTCTATCGGTATTTCTCATGCGGGAGACGGGGGGTCTGTAGAGATTTTAGTGCCGGAATTAGAAGTAGAGGATGCACACGAGATTTTAGCCAGTGCGATTGCAACCTGATCCTGAGAGATACACTGTTCAAAATAGTACCTGCGGCAGCATCAATGACCGCAGGACTTTTATTATTTCATGATCATTGGGGCAATTGGGCATAGGTGCAGGTAGGGGGGAATGAGTTATGAATCATCTAGCTTCCGGGTAAACCAATATGCCCTCAATGATTATTAAAACATACTTAGAAGAACATCCATATTTTAAAGCTAATTTTAAAAATTGATGTTGCAAAGTCCTACTGGATAGGGTATAATAATCCCATCCAGTAGGGTATGCTATCTAAAGAAGGTGTTCCGTTGCAACGTGAATTTATAATTTTACCTGAGTTTGAAAAGTGTTGGAGCAAAATGGGTCTAGATGACGATGAATTGAGAGACCTTCAACACTATCTATGCCTGCATCCTGAGAGCGGCTATATTGCCCCCGGCACAGGCGGGTTAGGAAAAATCCGCTGGGGTGCCCAAGGGAAAGGCAAGAGAGGCGGCGCAAGGGTAATATACGTCGATTTTGCCAGCTACAAAAAAATATATTTAATCAGCGCATATCCTAAAAATGAGAAAATTGATTTAACTGAAAGCGAAAAAACAGAGATCAAGAGGTTAGTAAAGATGTTAGAGAGGGAATTAAAAACAAGTAAAAGGAAGTGATTACAATGAGCGTGTACGATAGCATTACCAGAGGGCTTAAAGAGGCTATCGAGTATGAGAAAGGCAATCTAAAAAACGTCAGGACTGTTAGGACACGCACAGTAAAAATAACGCCGTTGCCTCATTATACGGCCCAAGAAATCAGAAAGATCCGCATAAGTTTAAAACTGTCGCAGGTAGCTCTTGCAAATATTTTAGGGGTATCTAAAAAAACAGTAGAGGCATGGGAGCACGGGAGGAACACCCCTCAAGGACCATCTCTGAGGATGCTGGAGATGCTTGAAAAAGACGGTCAGGATATGCTTGAAAAATATGTGGTTTCAAAGTAGCTTGACATTACGTAATTATTTGGTAAACTTTAAGTAATAAATCTATCTTTGACAGTTGGAAAGAGTAAAAAGCTCGGGAGCCCTTTAAGATAGGGTTTCCCGAGCTTTCGTTCTCCGGTAAGAAACGCCGACCAAAAAACACTCCTGAAGATAAAGATTTCGGCGGAGATAGGCCGTGGTATCCATAGTGATTGGGGAGTGATGTTACTATCATCAAGATGCAGGATGTCAATTTTACCTATGAGGAAAATGAAAATGCCGGGCTGCATGATATTACACTGCAGATTCCAAAAGAGTAATGCGTCTTTCTGACAGGTGTCAGCGGGTGCGGCAAGACCACGCTGACACGGCTGATCAATGGACTGATCCAGCGCTTTTACAGCGGTACTCTGAGGGGGCGAATTGTACTTGAAGGAAAAGAAATGGGACAGTAGAGTACAGACGAGCTTTCTGTCAATGTATCAAACCGCTTGACGGGTATATGCTATAATGGTACAATAAATTGTACAAGATATTGTCATTTTATATTGTCCCGCATATTTGAAGGGAGGCAAACTAGATGTTAGCAGTTAATTATTCGACAATACGAAAAAAATTAAAAGAATATTGTGATCGCGTTACCGATGATCGCGAAACAGTAATTGTTACCCGGAAAGATGAGAAAAATGTTGTTATTATAAGCCTTGAGGAATACAACGCAATGATGAAAGCCGCAAAAAATGCAGAATACCTTGCAATGATTGATAGATCAACTGAACAGCTTGCGTCAGGGAAAGGAACTGTTCATGAGTTGATAGAGGTAGACGATGAATAAAATATGGTCAGACAAATCCTGGGATGATTATTTATCGTGGCAAAGCCAAGACAAAAAGATACTAAAACGAATCAATGAGCTTGTAAAAGATATTGAAAGAAATGGCTTATCAAAAGGCATCGGGAAACCTGAGCCTCTAAGGTACCGTAAGGCATGGAGCAGACGAATCAATCATGAGCACAGGTTAGTTTATAATTTTGATGATAACAATAACTTATGGATTATCTCATGTAAAGGGCATTATGAAGATTGATTGGTATGTACTCTTGCGCAGATTTAGGCGTTCGTCTGTGACGAACGGACAGCGCTTCGGCATATCGGACAGGCTCGCCATCGCTTCTTCGAGAAGCCCCATCATATGGAGCGCCGAAACTATTGATAGAACTTTACTTATTAAATGGGGGAATAGATATGTTGGAAGTTATTCTCTTTGACCTGGATGGCACTTTAGTGCCCATGGATTTAGATTATTTTACCAAATCATATATGCAGGCACTCTGCACAAAGTTTTTCGATCTGATCCCACCGCAGAAGTTAGTCCATGAGATCTGGCAGGGAACATATAGGATAGCGAATGATTTGGATCCTGGCAGGACTAACAAAGATGTTTTCTGGGAATATTTTCTCCCAAAGTTTAGTATAGATGCAGAGATCCTTATTTCAATGTTTGACGATTTCTATAATCAGGATTTTGCCCAGCTCAAAAAAACAACAAAGCCGAATCCCGATGCGCGGTCCGTGATAGATACACTGCTGGAAAAAGGTTATAGGGTAGGGATTGCTACAAACCCCATTTTCCCTGCTAGAGCTATTGAAGAGCGCCTGAATTGGGTTGGTGTTGCAGATCTGCCTTATTCTCTAGTCACTACCTATGAGAAGATGCACTATTGCAAACCTCATGTTGAATACTACCAGGAGATTGTAGAGATGATTGATGTCTGTCCCGAGAGATGCCTTATGGTTGGGAATGATGTGGAAGAGGGCCTAGCGGCCAGAAAGTTAGGGATGAAGACATTTCTTGTGGAGGACTGTCTGCTGAATACTCGTAATTTGAATATCAAGACCGATTACCGGGGTTCCTTTGCGGGTCTGGTAGAGTTTATCGAAGAGCTTCCTTGACCTGTTGCTCACTTTAGCAACAGGTCTATAAAGCCGCGCAACATCAGATCACCGTGCAACAGCGACCCAACGCCTGTCCACATTATTTCCAATCCCCATCCGGCAACACCGTAGATCAGAAATCTCTTCATGGTTTTATTTTGACCGTTTAGCTCATCTATTTATGAATGGTATAATCTACAAGTGAATCATGGTAGAATAAAAATAAATAAGGAAATTACCGCAGGATTTTTATTATTTCACAGCTATCGGGGGCATAGGTAGTGTGGTAGAGGGGAAAATATCTTTATGATAGGAAAAGGATGAGTGCTGTGCATCAGGTGAATCGGCTGGGTATACTGACAAGTGGTGGCGATGCACCCGGCATGAATGCCGCTATTAGGGCTGTGGTGAGGAAGGCAATTTATCATGGCTTACAGGTTTATGGCATCAGACGGGGGTTTTCCGGACTGCTCAACAAAGAGTTTGTTGGATTTCATTTGGGATCGGTAGCTGACATTGTCCAACGTGGTGGTACCATTCTGCATACTGCGCGCTGTGAGGAGTTTAAAACAGAAGAGGGGCAGAGGCTGGCCATCAGAAACCTTCAGGATGAGGGGATTGATGGTCTTGTAGTCATCGGTGGGGAGGGTTCTATGCATGGTGCACTTGCCCTGGCTAAATACGGAATGGCAGTTGTCGGGGTTCCGGCAACGATTGATAATGATCTAAAGGGTACTGACTTTACGATCGGTTTCGATACAGCAGTTAATAATGTGGTGGATGCCATTAACAAGATACGGGATACGGCTACTTCCCATGAGCGGGTCTTTATTATTGAAGTAATGGGGCACTACACCGGGCATATCGCTCTTTTTTCAGGACTTTCCGGTGGTGCAGAGTCAATTCTGATTCCTGAGATACCCTTGAACATGGATGAGGTAGTCTTTAAACTGCAGCGGGGTCTTGATCGGGGCAAATTGCACAGTATCATTGTGGTTGCCGAAGGTGCTGCCAGTGGGATGGCTGTCGGTGAAGAGATCAGCAGAAGGACAGGTTTAGAGACACGCATCACCATTCTTGGACACATACAGCGAGGAGGCACACCCACTGCCATGGATAGGGTGCTGGCCAGTCGTACGGGGGCAAAAGCTGTTGATCTGTTACAAGAAGGGGTGAGTAAAAAAATGGTGGGAATTATGGCGACAGAATTGGTCGCTGTTGATCTGGAAGCGATATTGGATGGAAAAAAAGAGCTGCCCTACGATATCAATGAGCTGGCATCGATTCTTGCCATTTGACAAGGATGATGGTGTTGGATTGGCCAACTTGGTGTAAGTCCCGCTTTTTTATAAGCGGGAGTCTAACGCCAACTAAGTCTCTAGTTGACACAGGAGAACCGTCCCCTTGTGTCTATTGCTTCAACAGGAAGGAGGATGTTGATGAGAAAAACGAAGATTGTATGTACGATTGGGCCTGCGACTGATTCTCCGGAAATGATGAGAAAATTATTAGAGGCTGGCATGAATGTAGCGCGATTAAATTTTTCTCATGGAACTCATGAAGAGCATGATGCTCGCATAGAGAAGCTGCGCCAAGCGGCCAAAGAAACGCAAAAGGTTCTGGCGATCATGCTTGATACCAAGGGGCCTGAGATTCGCACAGGGTATCTTGAGGGCGATGGAGTTTTCTTAAAACAAAATAGCCGGGTCAGGCTGACCACAGAAGAAATCAAAGGTGATGAAACCCGTTTTTCTATTAATAATAGTCAGCTGCCTCAGGTGGTAGCTCCGGGTAATGTGATCATGATTGCCGATGGGATGCTGCAGCTGAAAGTATTAGCCTCAACAGATACTGAGATCGAATGTCAGGTTATTGTTGGGGGAAACCTGGGGAACCAGAAAAATGTCAATGTGCCTGGTGTTAAACTGGATCTGCCGGCACTGACTGACAAAGACATCGAAGACATTCATTTCGGTATTGAGCATGATGTCGATTTCATTGCGGCCTCCTTTGTGCGGCGGTCCAGTGATGTGCTAGCTATCAGGCGAATTCTGGAATCAAAAAATGCAGACATTCATATCATTTCTAAGATTGAAAATGAAGAGGGAGTAAACAGTTTAGATGAAATAATCAAGGTCTCCGATGGGATCATGGTGGCCAGGGGAGACATGGGTGTTGTCATACCCGCACAAGAGGTTCCTCTGATTCAGAAGGAAATGATCAGCAAGTGTAATCGCCTGGGGAAGCCGGTGGTTACTGCCACTCAGATGCTGGACTCTATGATCCGTAATCCGCGTCCCACCCGGGCAGAGGCAAGTGATGTTGCCAATGCCATCTTTGACGGAACAGATGCAGTAATGCTCTCCGGAGAGACGGCAGCAGGCAAATACCCTCTGGAAGCGGTTATGATGATGGCCCGCATTGCCGAGCGCACTGAAGAAGCCCTCGACTATGATGATCTGCTTCAAAAAAGAACTGCGGAAATGCCCCGTACAACCACTGATGCCATCAGTCATGCCACTTGTACAATCGCTCATGATTTGGGAGCAGCGGCAATTATCACTTCTACAAGATCTGGTTTTACAGCAAGGATGGTGTCAAAATACAGGCCTAAGGCACCCATTATTGCAGTCAGTCCCGAAGAAAAGGTAATCAGAAAACTGTGTCTTATTTGGGGTGCGCAGTCTTTGGGTATAGAGGAGATTCAAAATACTGATGAGATGATTGAACGCTCAGTGGAAGCCAGTCTGGCTGAAGGCTTGATTAAATGCGGCGATCTGTTAGTGATCACTGCAGGGGTTCCCGTTCCTTTTGGGGTGCCAGGCACCACCAATCTGATCAAGGTACATATCGTTGGAAAAATACTCGCCAGAGGAACCGGGATTGGCAATCGGGCGGTTGTCGGTAAGGTGCGGATATGTATGACTCCTCAGGAGGCATTTGACAAGATTAAGACTGGGGATATTGTTGTTGCTGCCAGCACTGACCGGGATTATGTTGCCGCTATTCAAAATGCAGGAGCAATTATTACAGAAGAAGGCGGTCTTACCTCCCATGCTGCGATTGTCGGCTTAAACCTAGGCATACCTGTTGTGGTAGGTGTTGATGGAGCGACGAAACAATTAAAGGATGGTTCTACAATTACAGTAGATAGCATGAGGGGGTTAGTTTACCGGGGATCTACAACTGTGCTCTAATAATCTGGCCACAATGGTGGATCTATTTTTTCGTTCTCGTTATAATAGAATTTAGAGATTTTATAGAATATAGAAGGTTTTTTAGCAATAATGACGAAAATTAATTCTGTAGACATTTAAGATTATGGATAGAGGGAGGGCCGCTATGCTTAAAATAGAAGATCTTCATGTAGCAGTCGGAGGTAAGCCTATTTTAAAGGGAATAGACCTGCATATAAAAGCAGGGGAAAACCATGTGCTCTTTGGGCCTAACGGTTCAGGTAAGTCTACCTTGTTAGGGGCAGTGATGGGTTTTTCAAAATACCAGGTAACTGGCGGTAGAATACTTTTTGGGGGGCAGGATATTACTTCTTTGTCTATTGCTGAAAGGGCTAAATTAGGGGTTGGAATCGCTTTCCAGCGTCCTCCTGTCCTCAATGGAGTATCTCTGGGGGATCTCCTGAAAGCAGTGAATGCAGGGGAAAACAATGTTGATAAAATGGCTGAACCCCTGCACCTGGAATCATTTCTTGAGCGGGATGTCAATAGTGGATTCTCCGGTGGGGAGATCAAACGTTCTGAAATGCTGCAGCTTTTGGTGCAGGATCCTGATTTGGTCATGATGGATGAACCTGAGTCAGGAGTAGACCTGGAGAATATCGCATTAATCGGAAAGGCGATCAATCAACTGCTGCAGAGAAATGGATTTCTTGATAACGAGTCAATAGCTGTCTGTCGTCGCGAGATGAAGGAATGTCGACACAAGGCAGGGCTTATTATCACCCATACCGGACATATTCTTGATTATGTTCCCGCAGATCTGGGGCATGTTCTTTTTGATGGTCAACTATCATGTACCGGCTTAAACCCACGTGAGATGCTGGCCTGTATACAAAAATACGGTTATGAGCGCTGCACCAGCTGTTTAGCTTAAGGAGGTAATGAAATGCAGGAGGGATTGCGCAATAAAGAACTGCAGGTGGTCAAGCTGGATAAAAAGGCTTACCATGGAGAGGAAATAGATTTAGATAGATATCTTACCGGGGGAAAGGATCGCCCCTATCTGGAAAAGCTAGATGCGCTTTCAGATGAAAATAAACAGGATATGCTCATCGCTGGGATAGATACATCAGAGAAGGAGCGAACCGGTAGTTTTATTTTAGAAGATAACACAGTAGTTCACGCCCACGCATTTCAGGAAGGGCTTGAGGTTTTAGGAACCGGGGCGGCATTGAAAAAATATGACTGGCTGCAGGATTATTACTGGAATCTTGTACAGCCTGACATGGACAAGTTTACGGAAGCAGCGGAAACGGATAGGGAAGGCGGTTACTTTATCCGCGCACTGCCGGGAGTCAAAGCAGTCTATCCAATCCAGGCCTGTATGTTTATCGGGCAGGAAGGTATGCTTCAGAGTGCTCACAATATTATTATTGCTGAAGAGGGATCTGAACTTCATCTGATCACAGGGTGTACTACAGGACGTCATGTAAACTCTGGTATGCATATTGGGATCACTGAAATTTATGTTAAGAAAAACGCGAAACTCAGCTTTACAATGGTTCACAACTGGGGTGAGGATGTTGTTGTGCGTCCGCGCACTGTGTCAGTCGTTGAGGATGGTGGCACCTACCTTTCCAACTACATCAGTATGACTCCGGTTAGAACTGTGCAGATGTATCCGACAACCTATTTAAAAGGGGACAAAAGTACAGCTAGATACCACTCGATTATTGTCGGGTTTCCGCATTCCGATATCGATGTGGGATCCAGGGTTGTGCTGCAGGGGGACGGCAGCCGTGCTGAAATTATTGCCAGATCCCTTACCAGAGGGGGACGAATAGTCAACCGTGGCTCACTGATCGGTGAACAGGCCGGAGCAAGAGGTCATTTGGAGTGCCAGGGTTTAATGCTCTCTCCAGATGGGGTAATTTATGCTGTACCTGAACTGGAAGCACGGACTGATGGTGTGGAGCTTTCCCATGAGGCTGCGGTAGGCAAGATTGCCCAGGAGGAGATCGAATACCTGATGTCCCGCGGCTTTACCGAAGATGAAGCTACGTCTATGATCGTACGGGGCTTCTTGAATGTGAAGATCATGGGCTTGCCTGCCGAATTAGAAGCAGAGGTACAAAAAGCTATAGAGTTAACTGATGAGTCTTCCTTCTAAATGCAGTGGGGACGGTTTCTGTTGCATGTAGTTTCTTAGTGATTAGGGATGAATCAGTAGCGGGGATCGTTCCCTCAGCAGGTCGGGCGTGACAAAAGGATCATCCCCGTGTTACGTTGCTGAATTTGCTTCTATGGCTGCATAGTGTTATAATCGAACAGCGCCATAATTGTAAAATTGAATACACTAAAGGCAAGTAGTCTGGGTGATCGCACCTATCATCTGAAGATGGTAGGTGAGGAAAGTCCGGGCTCCATAGGGCAGGGTGCTGGGTAACGCCCAGTGGGGGTGACCCCGAGGATAGTGCCACAGAAATGAAACCGCCCGGCATAGCCGGGTAAGGGTGCAATGGTGCGGTAAGAGCGCACCGGCGGTCGGGTGACTGGCCGGCCAGGTAAACCCCACCTGGAGCAAGACCAAATAGGGAGGCTTTGAAGTTGCCCGCTTCGCCTCCGGGTAGGTTGCTTGAGATCTCGGGCGACTGGGATCCTAGATAGATGATCACCACCTTTGCAATTAAGGTACAGAACCCGGCTTATAGGACTGCTTGCTATTGGAAACAACCAGGTATCTGAATTAATCGATACCTGGTTTTGTCATGTTTGCGAAAACTGTTATGATCAGAAGGACTATTTGTTATTTTGCGCATTGTGATAAACTAAAATAGTAAAGTGGGTAATGCCACGTGACGCGGGGACGCTCCTTTCGTCACGCCCCATCTGACTGCTCCGTGACGCGAAAAAAAAGGATTTTGACAAGTACGTATAGAAATAAGTAATAATTCTAATTAATAAAAAGAAAAAGTAGAAAGCGGGACTTAATGATGAACTTATCATGGTTGCGGACTTTTATTTTTATCGTTGAGAAAAAAAGTCTGACAAAGGCAGCACACGCACTGCACTTGACTCAACCGGCGGTTAGTAAACAGCTGAATTCACTGGAAAAACTCTATGGGATCTCACTGCTTCACCGGACGAGCCGTTATGTGAATGTTACAGAAGCAGGCAAGATTGTATATGACTACAGCAAGCAGATCCTTACTAAAGTTAACGAAAGCAAGGTTGCTGTTCAGGCTCTGCAAGAAGAACTGAGTGGAAGTTTAGTTCTCGGGGCGAGTACGATTCCCGGGGAATA
>DIQC01000019.1:0-2501 GCA_002426495.1 Thermacetogenium sp. UBA5472 | reverse complement strand
GCCAAGCTAGAAATAGCAGATAGTACAGAGATCGGGCAATTGATCATGGATGCGAAGCTAGAGGCAGGGATGATCGGGGCATTGTTGGATAATCCTTTGTTGTGCCAGGAACACATTGCCGATGATGAATTAGTAGTGATAGCAGCCAGTCAGCATCATTTAGCAGATGAAAGATCGATTATTCTTGAAAATATCCTTGAAGAACCATTGATAGTCAGAGAAGCCGGATCCGGAACTCAGTTGGTAATAGAAAGCAAATTAAAGGAAAAAGACATTACACCGGACAGGCTGAACGTCAGACTGGAATTGGGGAGTACTGCAGCTGTGGTAAATGCTGTTGCGGCTGGGTTGGGCATCTCTCTTGTATCCCGTTTTGCGGTAGAGAACCGAATCAATTCAGGGGATATAGCTGTTCTGGATATTGAGGATCTGCCGCTGGAGAGGGGACTTTACTTTGTCACGCGCAGGGATCAGGTGATCAGCCCTCTTGTGGAATCATTTTATGAGTTTTTCAAGGAGTATTTGCAGCTCTATCCATCTCATTAGGATTAATTATTTTGTAATCTCCACCGGTGCCATATCTTTCCTTCTTTCCTGCTATACGGGTCGGTGCTATAATTTCGGATAGTCTGGTAAGATAAAAACAAACTGGCAAAGGAGTAGAAAGCTATGTCAGAAACCAGACAACGATATGATGATGAGTTCAAGAAGAATGCAGTTAAACTGAGTTATGCGAGCAGCAAAACGGTCAAAGCGCAAGCACGGATTTTATACCCGTTTTGCTTTAACCTTAACTGCTACTTATTTAATTTTTATTCAGAGATATTACTGTCCATCATGCAAAAGAACAGTTTCGCTGTTACCCTCTTTCTTGGCACCCAGCTTCCAGTACACTCTGGCCTGCATTTTCTTTTCTTTTTATCTGATAGCCGTTCGTCTCTTAACTTTAGAGAGTATTGCCAGTAAAATTAACCCGAGCTCCGGTCGGACAGAAATGTCTCATCAGCATATCTCTGATTCTATCGCCGCCGGTTATTGGAGAATAGACCGCTCATCATCGGGTTCTTAGGTTCAAAAGGAATGGTTATGACTGAACCGGATCCAGTTCTATGGCTAATTACCTTTGTTACCGCAGCACACCAGCATTTTGGTCTGGATGCATTTTGTCTTGATTATTTCACTTTCCAAACAAGGCACTTCATGAGTAAAAGCTAAAGACCTCCAGTTTTTCTGCCCTTATGCCCTTTTGTGTTTTATCCGCATTTTCTTATGCTTTTTTATTTGCTTATCACATTATTCAGCAACCTTATTTCTGGGGTTTCAATAGAATATCCTTCTTTTTGAGGCCGCACAAACCATTTTCAGCAATCATTGGTAGATAACTGGCCATATTAACATTAATTTCATCAAAAGAGCAGCGGTATGATGTCAAGTAGGTAACTGGAAATTTATTAAGAAATCTGCTGTCATTGAGGAGGCGTATGCTTAAAGAAGTCATCACTAAACGACCCACCCAACCTTACAACCAAGTAATGACTATTAATAAAGATATTGGATGGGATGAGATGCTTTTAAATTCAGCAATTTACTTGTCGGTTTCCCCCTTTCGGTTGGTAGAGTTGGTTAGCCTTTAGCAGACAAAAGACCAACCGCACCAATTTACGGGCAGTAAGCGCAAGGGCACGTTTATGTGCAAATTGTTTAGGCTCCGCTTTCTTTAACGCATAGTACTGGGCAAAGACAGGGTCGTGCACCCTGACACTGTCTGCCGCCTCTATGAGGTAGTAGCGCAAGAAGCGATTGCCTGAATGAATAAGCCGTGTATTGTTAGCAGTAAAGTTGCCTGACTGGTGCTGAGTCCAGGCCAGGCCAGCGAACTTAGCCAACTGTTTGTGACTTTCGAACTGGTTGACATCACCGATTTCAGCCAATATACCGGAGGCAAACACCGGTCCGATACCAGGCACAGAATCCAGGGTTTGAGGTATAGTATCTAGATGGTCTGCGATGGCTTTTTTCAAGGACTTAAGCTGCTCCTGGAGTGTTCTTATGACCCGTATGCTGGATGCCATAGCTAGGTTAACAGAATCGGCCATAGCCTTTGGCAGACGGTAAGAAGAGCGTGCTGCCTTTTGCAGCCGTCTAGCTACATCCTCTGGGTCGTCAAATCGATTTCTACCATGCTGGATCAAGAACTGGGTAAGCTCGTCCACAGATGCCTCTGCCAGAGTTTCCGTGGACTGAAACTCTTCCATAACGGCCAAAGAGCTAGCTGATAGCTTGTTATCAAAAGCAAGGGTATAGTCACTGCATTTTAGATACAGGTTGGTCATCAGGAAATTGCTTTCCCGAGCCAGGGCTTTCATAAGATAGTATCTTGCTCTTGTTAGCCTCTGTAGGGCCATCATAGGCTCACTCCAGGTAAATGGGTGGGGTAGGTGCCCGGCCATAAGCTTAGAGGCTATGTACCAGGCATCAACCCTGTCATTTTTAGGAGCATC
>DIQC01000086.1 GCA_002426495.1 Thermacetogenium sp. UBA5472 | reverse complement strand
CAGACGGAAGAAGTGCAGGCGTTACAGGTGTCAGTTGATGGTAATGTTGAAAACACTTTAGATTTTGGCCTAAGTGATTTTGAGGGGCAGGAAGTTACCATTGAATCGGAAAAGAAGAAGTGTGAGGAGACTGAAGCTGCACAAGAGTACACCGGCATACCATTATCTGTCATATTGAATGAAGCAAATCCCACAGCAGAAAGCACCAAACTCACTGTTACTAGCTCTGATGGTTATGAGAAAAATTTCGTTTTAGAAGATGTTATGGCTGATGAATCATTAATTATCTCTGAACAGGATGGAAGTCTACAGATAATTGCAGGCGATACAGAGATATATGATGCATCATATTGGGTAAGTGATGTTGTGAAGCTTACAGTTAGTTAAGCAGAATCGGAAATATCTATCGATAGGGGGAGAGGTTGAATGCATAAGATTAAGTCTAATAAGTGGTTACTGTTAATGCTTTGTATTATATGTTCATGTTGTTTGCTCATAGGGTGTGCGGATGGGCCGGAAGAAGATGTTAGTGCTGATACCAGGACTGTAACTGACCAGGCTGGACGGGATGTGGTTATTCCCGCTGAAGTCAATCGCATTGTAACAACCTGGAGACCATGCACATTTATGGTATTTGCTGTAGGTGGCCAGGAAAAACTAGTCGGTGTGGATAATGGTTCAGTATCAACCCCTTTTACCAGCGGGGTTTATCCGGAAATAGAAAATGTATCTAAGGTCGGAGACAAAAAGAGCGGCATTAATATCGAAGAAGTGGTAGCGGCGGAGCCGGATGTTGTTTGTGTCTGGGCAGAGGCCGCCAATGACGGTGTAATTGAACAGTTAGAAACACAGGGGATACCTTGTCTGGTAATTGTTCCTGAATCTGCTGAGGATATGAAAGTAGGTGCTGCTTTATTAGGAGAAGTTCTTGGCACTACTGAGCAGGCCGAAAAAATCCTAGATTATTATGATGACACGATCGCTATGATTCAGGAAAGATTGAAAGATGTGCCAGAAGAAGAAAAGGCAAGGGTCTATTTGGCAGGAGCACACGGGATACTTTCCAGTTGTGGCAGTGACTTTTATCAGCATTTTTTAATTGAACAAGCAGGGGGAGTTAATGTGGCAGCTGAACTGCAGGGTGGATGGCAGAATGTGTCCCCTGAACAGTTGGTGACTTGGGATCCAGATGTGATTATAGCTGATCCTTATTGTAAGGAAAGTATGGAAGATATACTGAAGATGGATCCTGGGCTGAAGGTTCTCCAGGCGGTGAAAAATGATGAATTGTACAGCTTCCCTAAAATAGGGCAGTGGTCATTCCCTATTCCGCAGTCAGCGATGGGAATCCTATGGTTGAGTAAAACCATCTACCCCGAGCAGTTTGAAGATGTAGATTTTGAAGAAGAAGTAAACAGCTATTATGAAGAATTTTTTGGAGTAACTTATGCAGAGCTTGGGGGCACGGATCTAGATGGGAAAGGAATTTCGGCTCAAAAACAAGAATAAAACAGCATTAAAGTTTTCCCTGGCAGTAGCTATACTGCTGTGTATAGTGGTGTTTTCCTTTTTTATAGGGCGGTATCATATAGAGCCATCAAGGTTGGTGCAGCTGCTAACAGCTGCACCATCAAATTGGTTAGCAAGCTCTGATGCTAGTGTTCTTTATTACATAAGATTGCCGCGAATTATTCTCGCTGTGCTGGTGGGAGCGGCTCTTTCTACAGCAGGCTCGCTCTTTCAGGGGATATTTCGTAATCCCCTGGTTTCGCCTGATATATTGGGAGTCTCTGCTGGGTGCTGTTTAGGTGCTGCTCTGGGAATTGTTCTTTCCAACTACATATCTTTTCCCTATCTTGTGCAGATATCTGCTTTTGTTTTCGGTATTATTGCTATGATTATGGCTTATGGCATAGCTTCCATAAGCCGGGGTGAACCTATTGTCATGCTGATATTGGCGGGGATGGTAGTAGGGAGTTTTGCCAATGCAGCCCTGTCATTTATAAAATATGTTGCAGATCCCTATGAAGAACTGCCAGCTATCGTCTTTTGGATTATGGGAGGTTTTTATCGCGGCAATTGGGGTTTTGTAGTAAACCTTCTTTTATCTGTAGTCCCCTGTATGGTGTTAATAATTTTTCTCTCCTGGAAGGTGAATGTTCTATCCCTGGGTGATGAGGAAGCCTCTTCACTAGGGATAAATACCCGTATTTTTAGATTGTTATTGCTTGGACTGGGGACTTTTATCGTGGCAAGCTGTGTTAGTGTAGCAGGAAGTATCGGATGGGTGGGGCTGGTTATCCCTCATGCGGCCAGGATTATCACAGGCCCTGATCACAAATATTCAATACCGATGTCCATGCTGATCGGGGGAGGCTTTGTGCTGCTGATGGATAATTTCGCCCGCAGCCTGACTGCGGCGGAGATTCCCATCAGCATCTTAACTGCAGCGATCGGTACTCCTTTTTTTGCCTATTTATTAATTAAGGGGCGGGGTAATGCCTGGAGGTAGATATTATCATGGCCATCGAAGCTGTCAATCTTGAATTTGGTTATAAAGAGGAAAACATTATCTCAAAATGCAGTTTTACTATAGATAAGGGAAGGATATGCTGTATACTTGGCCCCAATGGTTCGGGGAAAACAACGATTTTGAAATTGCTGAACGGCACACTTAAACCCCGTAAGGGCCTGGTCCTGCTTGATGGGCACAGCATTGAACAGTTGAGTAAAAAAGAAATTGCCAGGTTAATGGCTTTTGTACCTCAGGAACATAATGGTGTCTTTCCTTATACTGTATTGGAAATGGTAGTGATGGGGAGAAACCCCTATTTAAGTGTCTTTGGCAGGCCGCAGAAAGAAGATTACCTGATAGCAGAGGAAGCCCTCGAAATGCTCGGTATATCTTATTTAAGGGATCAGTGCTATATGGAGATCAGCGGTGGAGAGAGGCAGATGGTGTTTTTGGCCAGGGCGATAGCCCAGGAAGCAGCATATTTTATTATGGATGAGCCCACATCTCATCTCGATTTTTATAACCAACACGGAATAATGAACGTTTTGCGCAGGATAGTAGAGGAAAGGGGTTGTTGTGTGATTATAGCTATGCATGACCCCAACCTGACAATGGCCTTTTCCGATGAGGTGCTAATGATCAAACAGGGCCAGCTGTTGCAGGAAGGCCTTGCCAGAGAGGTAATGACAGCTGGTAACCTCGGCGATCTTTATGATATGAACTTAAAGATAGCTTCTCTTGAAGGGGAGAAGAAAGTTGTTTTTGCGTGAAAGCGACCAATCACGGGGACGGTTCTGGTGATGGGTCGACCATCAGAGGGACGGTTCTCGTGATGGAGAGCCTGATGACTTTGTACCTGGACCCATCAGAGGAACCGTCCCCCTGATGGACCCTGATGGACCACAAAAGGAGTGTAGTTGATGCTGCAAAAAGTCTACAATAGTGCTATTCCACAGCTGAAGGGTAAAAAGGTCAGGGATTTGTGTATTGGGATCGAACTGCTGGCAGTTGAGCTTGATGGTGGGGAGATCGGGGTTGCTTATGTTTTGAAAAACGAGATAGGCTGTGGTTGTGCCTCTCTACCGGAACCAGGGGAATTGAGTGGTATGGATGCAGAGGAATTGGCAGCACAGATGCTGCAAAATGAGGGGGGGAATCCTCTGAGCAATGCTGTAGGTATTGCTGTATGTAATGCTGCAGTTGATTATAGTGCTCTTTCTTCTGAAGTATTGGATGCTGCTGATGTATTTGCTGTACGGCCAGATGATACTGTGGGTATGATCGGCAATATCGGGCCTGTTGCGAAGCAGCTGAAGCCGAAAGCCAAGAGGATGATTATTTTTGATAAAGGAAAGCCTGAGGGGGTTTACCCGGAAGAACGACAGGATGAACTGTTACCCCAGTGTGACTTGATCGTTATTACCAGTTCATCCCTCCTCAATGGTACATTCTCCAGAGTAATCTCCTATTGCCGACAGGCAAGGGAAATTGTCCTCACTGGTGCGACAACCCCTCTCTACCCGGAAGCCTTTCAGGGCACAGGTGTCACCGTCCTAGCCGGTTGTCATTGGTTTCCCCAGTACAAAAAGGAGATATTCGCCAGAATCAGCCAGGGAGGATGCCTGCGCCAGATTATGCAGTATGGGGAGAAATTAGCAGTAAGACTTGCGTGACAGGGGTGACGGACTTTGTACCTGGACCCATCACTGGAACCGTCCCCGTGATTGGTCCTTTGATTCTTTAATCACCATTTACCGC
>DIQC01000091.1:10359-11273 GCA_002426495.1 Thermacetogenium sp. UBA5472 | reverse complement strand
AATGGAATCAAATCCCGTACAGTAGGTGATGGGCAACATGGCACCGCAAGATTTGCTACCAAGAATGAGATAAAAAGCACCTACAAACACATTCCATTTAAGCCAAAGGAATGGCGAAGGGGTATAGCATTACCCCAAGTTAGTCAGCAGGGATTAATCCTTGGAAGTGTAGGCAAGAAAAATGAAGTCACAGCATTGGTAGATACCGATGATGTCCATTGCTTGATGATTGGTGCATCCGGTGTGGGCAAGACTGCTTTTTTTCTTTACCCGAACCTTGAATATGCCTGTGCCAGCGGTATGAGTTTTCTCACTACCGATACTAAAGGAGATCTCTATCGTAACTATGGAGCCATTGCCCGTGACTACTATGGTTATCATGTGGCAGTTATTGATTTGCGTAATCCCACCCGTTCGGATGGAAACAACATGCTGCACCTTGTTAATAAATATATGGATGCATACCGAGCTGATGAAAAGAATCTTGTTGCAAAAGCTAAGGCAGAAAAATATGCAAAGATTATCGCAAAGACCATTATCAATGCCGGTGGAGAAAATTACGGACAAAACCAGTTTTTCTATGATGCTGCTGAAGGGCTTCTTACTGCTGTTATTTTGCTAATCGCGGAATATCTTCCTCCAACAAAAAATGAGGATGGCACAATAACCGATTGTCGTCACATTATAAGCGTATTCAAACTGGTGCAGGATTTACTTGCTCCAAGCAAGGTAAAAGGTAAAAGCCAATTCCAACTCTTAATGGATAAACTTCCAAGTGATCACAAAGTACGATGGTTTGCAGGGGCAGCGCTTAACTCAGCAGAGCAGGCGATGATGTCGGTTCTCTCCACAGTGCTCTCAAGGCTAAACTCATTTCTTGACTCCGAGATGGAGCAGATTTTGTGTTTTGATAC
>DIQC01000091.1:9631-10106 GCA_002426495.1 Thermacetogenium sp. UBA5472 | reverse complement strand
GAAAATGAAGGTAAGCTGAAAAATAGAGTGGTATTTTACTGTGATGAGCTTGGTACGCTTCCTACCATTGATTCGCTGGAGCTGATTTTTTCTGCCAGCCGTTCCCGCCGTTTGACCATGGTTCCAATCATTCAAAGTTTTGGCCAGCTTGAAAAAAACTATGGAAAAGAAGGCTCCGAAATTATCGTAGATAACTGCCAGGATACTATCTTCGGTGGATTTGCACCCAATAGTCAAACAGCAGAGGTGCTGTCTAAAGCCCTTGGCAGCCGTACAGTTATGTCTGGGAGTGTCAGCCGTGGCAAGAATGATCCCAGCCAGTCGCTGCAAATGATGGAGCGACCACTCATGACGGCAGATGAGCTAAAGTCCATTCCTAAAGGCAATTTTGTTGTGATGAAAACAGGTACTCACCCGATGAAAACGAAGCTGCGTTTATTTTTAGATTGGGGTATTACCTTTGATAGTGTTTATA
>DIQC01000091.1:9276-9515 GCA_002426495.1 Thermacetogenium sp. UBA5472 | reverse complement strand
ATTACCTTTGATAGTGTTTATACAGTAGCAGAACGTGCCCACCGAAAGGTTAACTATGCAGATAAACAAATATTAGAGGAAAATATTATGCGCCGTCATTCAGCATTTGTCGCTGTTGATACTGAAACTGGTGAGCTGTTAGAGGAAGTGAGCGGCACCGGTACTTTGCATACCCCGGTTACCGAACTGCAAGCGGATACATCAAAGTGCCGCACCCATGTACGGACATCTTAAAAGGA
>DIQC01000091.1:0-9185 GCA_002426495.1 Thermacetogenium sp. UBA5472 | reverse complement strand
CGGACATCTTAAAAGGAAGGGGGCAGAACATGGGATATTTTGATTATTTGTATAAGGCCTCGCCTGATGAGTTACCCTCAAGAGCAAGGGTTGTTTATATGTACTTGAAAGACCGTGCAGGTAAGGGGCAGGACTGCTGGCCGGCAGTAAAAACCATCGCCTCTGATTTGGATTTATCACGCAGTACTATTAAGAGGGCACTCCATGATCTTACCAAAGCCGGATTGGTAGAAAAGGAGACTCGCTATCGGGAGAATGGGAGTCATACCAGCAATAGATTAATTTTGAAATAAGAGTAGGTAACTAAAAAAGCACATGGTTTCCGCCAAGGGGGAACTATGTGCTTTAGCTGAACCCAGCCCCGGTTCATGGTGAACCGCCCAGAACCTCTCACTCTATAAATTATTATTACAGAGAAAGAATAAAGTAAAATACAAAAACCAGTTCTTTACATTCTTCCGAGGAAAGAAGTATAATAATGTCATTAGCTATTTCTATGAAAACAGGTGAAGCATATGGATTATATAACTGTCAAAGAGGCTGCACGAAAATGGGGTGTTTCTACCCGCTCTATTACCTATCATCTTGTGGATGGACGAATTCCCGGTGCAGTCAAAAAGGGGAACCTCTGGCTGATTCCTATAGCCGCTGAAAAGCCTGCCGATTCACGTAGGGGAAAGCGATACAAGACTTGAGAAGGGTAGTTGTGGCGGCATCAAGAAGGAATGCTTATATTTTCTGTATTCTGTAAAATAAATTTTACAATAGGTGAGAATATGAAAAATCGACTAAGACAAATTATCGGTACATATTTCGGTCCTAACCTTGATTTCCGGGTAAGGCTATTCAATGTACTGGCAATGGGTGGCACGGTCATAAGCTTGGGTATGGCACTAGTTGGAATTGCAACTCAAGTAGGACTATGGAATGTTGTGGTGAATTTTATTTCAGCCGCCCTTTCCTTTTTGCTGCTTTGCTATTCCAAGAGAACTGGACGCTACCAGCTCTGCTATATGATTACTATCATCGCCATTTTTATGGTGCTTTTCCCAATTATGTTCTTCACAGCAGGAGGTTATCATAGTGGGATGCCCAGCTTTTTTGTGTTTGCGGTAGCCTTCACTATCCTGATGTTGGAGGGTAAAAAGGCTATTGCCATGTCCATCTTTGAAATCCTATTGTATCTTGTGATTTGCATAATTGCCTTTCGCTATCCCCAACTGGTCAATGTTTGGGATACGGAACAAGATTTGCTTACTGATATAATCGTAGGTTTTGTGTCGGTCAGTGCGGTATTGGGTACTATGCTCTATGTCCATTTTAAACTATACAATCAGCAGCAAAAGCAGCTTGCAGAGCAGAATATTTTGTTAGGGCAGATTAACCGAATGAAAACTGAGTTGTTCGGCAATATCTCTCACGAACTGAAAACACCGCTGACCGTTATCTCGGTACATACCCAGCGAGCTCAGGCTCTCTTGGAACTGGGTCGGGAGGGTGATCTTGAGAAAATTCGGGAATCTCACACTCTGGCACAGGAGGAAGTCATGCGACTCTCCCGTCTGGTGGACAGCACGCTACGTCTTGCCTCCCTCCAAGAGGTAGGGGGACAAAAGGCGGTGCTGGATATTTGTAATATTCTTCGCACTACCGCTGAAGCTTACCACAGTCTATTGGAGAAGAAAGGAAACGTTCTTACCCTCTCCTTGTCGGAAAGTCCTCTCATGGTGTTGGGAAATTCCGATCAACTGGTGCAGCTCATTTCCAATCTGCTCAGCAATGCGGGTGCTCATACGGAGCAAGGCGAAATCCACGTGAGGGCGGAGCAAAGAGGGGAAACGGTGGTGATTACCATCGTTGATAAGGGCATAGGTATTGCATCTGAACTTCTCTCTCAGGTATTTGAGCGAGGTGTAACTGACGGTAGTGGCAGTGGTAGCGGACTTGGACTTTCCATTGGTCGCCAAATAGCTCATGACCATGGTGGGGAAATTGAAATTGACAGTATAGAGGGAAAAGGAACCACCGTCACTGTTACGTTACCTATATATAGGGAGGAGGTAGCTTATGCCTAAAGCTAAACTATTACTCATTGAGGACAACCCTCGTATCCAAATTGCTAACAAGGATATGTTGGAGCTTTTAGACTACGAAGTTGCAATTGCCATGAACCTTGCCGAAGCAAGGGAATGCCTTTCGACTCAAATGCCTGATGTAGTGGTACTGGATATTATGTTGCCCGATGGAAGTGGACTGGACTTCCTACAGGAGCTTAGACAAAATACAGAGTTGCCGGTACTGATGCTAACGGCATTAGGAAGTAACGAGGATACCGTGCGGGGACTCTCTCTGGGCGCCGACGATTATCTTGCAAAGCCGTATGATTACCAAGTACTGGCTGCAAGAGTAGAGGCACTTCTGCGTCGTGCGCAACAGGTTCCGGAGCGTATCATCAAAGGACGACTCTGCCTTGATGTGACTGCTGATGTGGCGACATGTGAAGGTGCTGATTTACTGCTATCCCAGAAAGAATTTTCCCTGCTACTGATTTTCGTGCAGAACGAGGAACGCTTTATCAGCGCAGAATATCTATATGAAAAGGTATGGAAGCAGCCCATGGTGGGAAGTAGCAATACATTAAAAACTACAATTAATCGGCTACGAGAAAAAATCAAGAAATGTGGTTATAGAATTGAGTGGTCCCGTGGTGAAGGCTACTGTTTTGAGAAGGAATAAGGATTTTTAAAAAAATATTTGTGGCGAGAGTAACAATTTTGTTACTCTCGCCACTTTTGATTTTCTGGCATGGTAATATAAAAGTGCAGGATGCAGAAGAATATTTTATAGCTTATTTATTCAGACGAGGAGGTGCTTATCATATGGAAATGGAGTCTGAACATATTGCCATGGACGAATCAAGAATTATCCGAGTAGAGGCATTTGATGGAGATACCTTTGGCATTACATTAGAGAGTGGGCACACTATTCTGCTGGAGTTGGGAAACAGAATCAGAGAACCAGCGTTTGCCGCCCTGATCGAAAGCGGAGCCTTTAGCAAGCCCTATACCGACGGCAAGGCAATTTGTTGGGGCAGTGGGATATCCATCACGCTGGAGGAGATTATGGGAATGCTCCTCTCTCACAGCGATAAAACACAAAACCAAAATAATAAGGAGGAATGAGTATATGAAAACAAAACGAACAGGCAAAATCCTGTCGCTGCTTTTAGCAGTGTGCATGGTGCTTATCATGATGCCAACGGTGGCTTTTGCGGATAGTACCGAGATTGCTATTACTGGAAAGGGTGTCAGCACTATCAAGAACGAGATTGAAGCGGCTCTTGAAAGCAAGGATGCCGTAACCGTGACCGGCTTGAAAACAGGGGTAGAAGAAACTCTTCAGCTTGCCATCACGGAAGGCAAAACCGTGGTGTGGCAGGCAAGCATCACGGGGTATGGTGACAATATCAATAGCTTGATAATCCTTACAGAAAGCGGAACCTTTGAAGTGGCAGCCGGCGGCAGTGTCACCGCTACCACTGGCACAGCTATTTACAGAAGTAGCACAGGCCCCATCGTCGTAAACGGCGGCAATGTGACGTCCGCAGACAGTGTTACCATCTCCAGCTTGGGCAGTAGTATTACGGTAAGGGCCGGCACGGTGAAGGCCACGGGTGCTAACAAATCCGCCATTGGCACCGGCAACAGTGCCGGTACCGTCACGGTGGAGGGGGGCGTAGTGGAAGCTACAAACGGCGGTGACGCCATTGTCGCCGCTGGCGCCGTTACGGTGAGTGGAGATGCTGTAGTGCGGGCAACGGGCAGTGGCCACGCCATCAACGCCTTCTCAAAAGATGTCACTGTAAGCGGCGATGCTGTGGTGATAGCAGCAGGCAGTGGCCGCGCCATCAACGCCGTTGACAATGTCACGGTGGAGGGCGGAACGGTGCGAGCCACCACGGGATATGCCATCTACACCACTGGCACTACCACGGTGAGCGGCGATGCGGTGGTGTTCGCGCACGGCAGTAATGCAGACATTTATGTGATTTCTGGAGGATCTTTTACGACAGAGGAAAACGGCGTAATCATTGCGTGGAATAAACCCGCCGAGGGCATCCCTACCTATACAGAGGGAGAATACACTGCCCTCACCAAGATTCCCAACCATGCAACCGCCGCTTGGGATAAGGTTGGGGGTAACTCGGGCATTGCCTACACAAACGGCGCAAACACTGGCTTTCTTGCCATTGACGGCGTGACGGTGAACCTGCCAAGTGCTTTCTACACCATCAGCGGCATCATCAGGGGCAGTGATACAGGCAGTGGCATTACCACTGCCAGCCTTGTACTCAAGGATGAAACTGGCGGTGAAGTTGCCAATACAAGCACAGGACCCGATGGGGAATACAGTTTTACGAATATCCTAGCAGGCACTTACAGCATAGAAGTCAGTGTCAACGGCTATAATACTGCAACCATCAACAATGTTGTCCTATCAAACACAGATATAACCGACCAAGACTTGACCCTGACAAGGCAAGATTACTATGGCACCTATGGACTCATAGTCGGTGATATTGTGGTGACTGATGAAAACAAGGGTAACATTACAGGCAGTGCCATCACAGGCAAAATAAGCTATGATCCATCCACAAAAACCCTGACGCTAGAGGATGCAAAAATCGGCATGAGCAGCTTTAACCCCATTATAGCTAGCGAGAATCTTACAGTAAAGCTTATCGGCAGCAGTGTCTTAGGCCTTGCCTGGGAAGACGACCCGCAAGGGCAAATCGGTATCGGAATCTCTGGAGATAAGAATATCACCCTGACTGGCGATGGTAATCTTAGCATTTATAATCTTTATTCAGGTATCGAAGCAAAGAATATCACCATCGACATGGGTGGTACCCTTACCATAGACGAGGAGGGCAGTTCGGGCATGGCTTGCACCCTTAAGGCAAATGGAGGTACCATTACCATAAATAAGGGCACACTTAACCTTAGCTCGCGGCTTTCCAACGGGCTTTATGGCAACAGCATTGTCATTAACGGCGGCAGCATCACCGCCTACAGCAAAAATGAAAATAATGCAGGATTATTCGCTTTCAACAGGGCACCATCCTTCGGGCGGGACTATTGGTATAAGGTATATGCAGGTAATGACGAGGTTTCCGCAGCGAATATTACTGCACCTAATAGCCGAACTTATACCAACAGCAAATATGTTAAAATCGAGCAATCCCCTGAGGGCACGGGATTAAGAGGTGGTGGCAGCGATAATGGCGGCGGCTCAGGAGGCGGTGGGAGCTATAAACCACCTGCCATAATACCTCCAACGCCAGAAATAAAGCCTGAACAGCCAATAATAGGCACAGAAGACACAAGCGGTATTGACAGTTCAAAGTTTACCGACATTGATAACCATTGGGCAAAGGAAGCTATTGATTTTGTAGTAGGTAGAGGACTTCTCGCAGGCACATCAGAAACCACCTTTGCACCAAACACTGCCATGACTCGTGGAATGTTAGTAACGGTACTTGGAAGGCTGGCAGACGTGGATACACAGGTATACTCTGCAAATAGTTTTACCGATGTGTCAAAGGACAAATATTACACAACGTATATCGAGTGGGCATATAGCAAAGGTATCGTGCAGGGTATCGGCAATCAACAGTTTGCTCCGGACAGAGCTGTTACACGAGAGGAAATAGCAGTAATATTTGCAAATTACACCAAGGCCACTGATTACAAATTGCCTATTAACAATGACGCAGCCACTTATGCAGACAACAACAGCATCGGCGATATATACAAAACATCAGTTATTGCTATGCAACAAGCAGGCATCATGATAGGCGACACAAATAATCTCTTCAACCCAAAATTCAGTGCTACACGTGCTGAAGTCAGTGCCATGCTCCAGCGCTACATCGAACTGGTTATTGAACAGACAAATGAATAGAAAACTGGGTGAAAGCCCAAATAATTGAGGTAGAAAACAGTACGCCCCTTGGTAATGAGCCAATGGGCGTGCTGTGCTTTATACACTGATTCAAATTCAAATGTACATAGAAGCCTAAAACACATCATGTATAACATTTGCACACAAATCACAAGTTTTTAACTTTGTCAAGTGTTAATTTCGTTGGGGAATCCAACCTTGCTGATTCTTCCTTTTGGCCTAAATTCATCGTATAATTTTAGCATAGGGTCTTGACAAAACATATTAATGTGTGACAGTACATCTGACCCAAATCAGCATTTATTTTTACAGAATTATACGAAAAAATGGGAGGAAGAAATATGACTTTAAGGAGGGAAACAGATGTTAATTAAAAAGCATGGGAGAAGAATAATAGCATTGGCACTACTCTTTGCAATGATTTTTACAACAATTTCTCCATCCGCCATATATGCATTTGAGGCGCTGGAAAAGGAACAGATAGTCCCAATTGTAGGTGAAGGTGAAGGTTTTTTCCTTGGCCAACCAGAAGGGGATTATGAGCCACCACCAGAAGAATTAGGAGAAATAATAGATGGTATTGATGGTGATGAAGAAGGGGAAAAAGGAATAGAAGCGGAGATTTCAGACTTTAATTCCGTAGGACTTTTCGGAGAAAGTGTAGAATACATTTGGCAAGCTGATGCAACCAATGTTGATTTATCAGGAATAACAGAAATCACAGTAAAGGAAGGGGCAATAGGGAAATTAAGGCTTGTTGAAGAAAGTGTAAGTATTGATGTCGATGAAGTGAAGGATTATCTTGATAGTGAAATCATAGCAGGAGTAAATACGACTCATATTATCTTATCTGCCGCTAGTGCAACTGAATATGATTACCCTAAGTTTAAAAGCCTTAATAGTGAGGGCTCAGAAAATCTCACTCTTAATTTAGATGGAACAGCTTTTGGAATTGGGACTTTGAGCATAAATGGTGGCAATATTAGCCTATCTTCCAGTGGGGGAAGACTTAACTTAGATAGGATTACAGGGGATATAAACACTTTAAAAACCAGCGGAGCTAATAATATCAGTGGCTCCATAGAGGCCAATATCAATACCTTTACTGTGGAAAGTGGCATTATAAATATATATGATGGTATTTTAGGGAACTTAAAAACCTTAAATGTAAAGGGAAACTTAATTATATATACACAGCTTACCAATCCCTCTGGTGATAACCCCGACACAGAAGCTGCCAACCCGGGTATCAAGTCTGTAAAAAATATAAATATAAACTCTTTTGGATCTTTATTTGTTTCTTGCGGCAATAATAATGTGAGTGGTACTGAAACTCCCAATGCCATTAATTTGGACGATGGTGGCAAAATCGATATAAATAATGGCAACTTAGATGCCTACGGTAGCAGCGGCGAATATGGCAATAATCCCGGCGGTGCAGGCATCTATGCTCAAGGAAATGGCGAGATGGTCGTCAGCAATGGCAATGTCTTAGCCAATGGAGGCAGCAGTACAAGCTCTAATACTGGCGGCGTGGGGCTTAAAGCAAAGGGGGATTTTACCCTAAAGTTAAATGGCTCAAATCAAGGAAATAACAGACTTATAAGTCTAAAAGGCGCTTATTACAGCCCTGCCACTTTTGGCAATATAAGTGCTGAGTTTAATATAAGGGAAGGGGAGCCTACCTTAGAGTTAATAAACGGAAAAGATTACACCGAAGAATCCTCTTCGGTAAATATAAAGGGTAACTTTCCGGGAGTATTTGAAATAGAGGAAGATAAATTCGATATAAATGGCGACCCAAATGGCGGTCAGTCTTTTTCCGTCAAGCCTACAAGTGGCGATGGCATAAATAATGGTGGAGGCCGAATATCCTTCCTTCGCCCTGTATCTAACAACCTATATATCTATGCAGCGGATGAGTATGGAAGCCCCAAAGCAGGGGTAGAATATATAGTTTCAAAAAGCGGTGAAAGCCAGAGTAAACCAATAACCACAGGAGCAAACGGTCGAGCTATGTTTCCGTTTTCAGAGGATGAAGAATATACTATTTCTTATGGAGCTTCCCAGTCCTTCAGCGTAGAAATAATTGACAGCTTATATACAGCCCAAAGTCTACCTGCCGGTATTTCCATTATAGACAGCGGAAACGGCTTGCAATTCCTACCCAATGGAGAAGAAATAAATATTACAACAATAACTCAAATTGGCGGAACTAGTGGCCAAAAGAATTCAGAAGGCATACTACTTACCTTTAACAAAGGGATAGACAGCCTGCCTTCGGGAGCAGCTCTTGCTGATGGCATTACTTTTGGCACCCCAACTGATAATGGTGACAGTGACAATAAAACATGGTATCTACCTATTACCGATATAAGCAGTATCAGCAATGGGGAAAGCGTGGAAATTAAAATATCCAATTGGGGTAAATATAAGGTTGCCAATACGGCAAGCGTAGCCCTATATACCCGTGGAGAGGAAACAAGCTTTACAGCAGAACAATTCGGCGGAGCAAGGGGACTTGTCGATACTACAAATATAATTTTGACATTTTCTGAGGATATAGTGGGATTGACTGCGGATAAGATCACACTTACAGGTGATGGAGTAAGCATTACTAATGTAAATGAACAAAATGCAAAAACCTGGCTTATAAGCCTTAATATAAGCGGTACAAGCACAGCTATGACTCAGAATATAACCCTTAAAATAAATGATTTTGCTTCATATATGTTCCCTACAGAGCCAACTCAAGTGGAAATTTTCCGCTCTGTAACAAGGAAGGTGACTTATAGGGCAGAGGCCATAGGTGGGGTAAGTGGCTTAGCTAATACTACAGCCATTAAGTTATCCTTTAATCTAATTGTAAATGGCCTTAATAGCGCCGCCATAGTTTTAAAGGATTCTGAGGGGGTTGAGCTGACAGAGATAGTAAAAGGTCAAGTAAAACACGAAATTGAAGGTGGACAAGAAGTCTATAGCCTACCTATTAGCGGGAGCTTTGAAAATGAACAAGAGATTACTGTAGATATAGAGGCATGGGAAGGGGATGTCCATTATACCATAGCAGATGGGCAAACAGCGCAAAAAGTCACATTATATAGAGATACAAGAGAAGAATTAAATTTCTCCTTAGAACAAGTGGGGGGAATCTCCAACCAACTGAAAACTCAATACATTAAAATTACCTTTAATAAGCCTGTTGTAGGATTGAAACTTTC
>DIQC01000045.1:13264-15028 GCA_002426495.1 Thermacetogenium sp. UBA5472 | reverse complement strand
TAAAGCATTACGTTCTCTTGCTTGGGCAAATGGCTTCTAACAGTCCAGTGTAGGGTGAGGTTTCTACATCAAAACTTTTAGACCTACAATGACTTGACGCTATCCCCTCGATATTGTCCTCGTAGAGCCTTTGGATAATATCATACAGTTTGTTGATACGAGCCTGTGACTGTTCTAATTCCCGTTTGCTGTCACGCATACTCCTATCAAGGCCTGTCCTTGTTTTCTTGGTAACCATCTGTACAAACTCATCTTCGTGGTCTCTTGCAAAAGAGGTAATCTTGCGAATACCGTCAAGGAGCAATTCCTCAACTAGCACATTGCGTATCCAAAATTCCACCGGAGAGAGGAACAGATTATTCCTTGACAGGGCAAGTTTCCCTGTGTAACCTATACAGCAGACTAAATAACCCAGACAGCACTAAGTCTATTTCAGATGCTGCCTGGAATTGGTGTAGAAATAATATTCATCCTTATGATATTGACAGTCTTTGTGAAATGCTTGAAAGTGAGAAGTTCGCACACATTACTTAAATTTGGATTTTTCGATTCAGAACGAGGCTACTTTCAGCATAAAACGATTCATAAAGGATTTGTGCGACTGGGTATGGTTTTTGAACTGTACTTTGCATTGCAAAGTGTGAAGTATCACCATCAACCGGAATATGCCAGAAATATATATTTTGAAGGCAGAATTTGTGACAGTCACGTTTTCCTCGAAAGGTAAAGAAAATGATGAGGAATATTTAGAACATATTGCGGCTGATTACAATGACCTCATAGTGCAGATGGTTGATATGTTCCCGGACTTCCAAATGAGGATGAAATTAGATAAGAAAACTTGCAAAGTGATGTACGGTGCAGATGTGCAGTCCGTTTTTGATATCTGGTGGTACACCTTTTCAAGAATAGTGGCCAATATTGCACCGCCGATTGATGAAGCTCCGGACTATATGTATTCGCAAGCTTCAATTCTTGCTTGTATGGCCTGTGGTAAATACTTTGTGCGACATTCGAGCGGTCAACTATATTGCGATAATTGGGATTGCCAAGCCGAGTGTAATCGTAGAAACAGACGAGCCCGCTATGCTCGTAAGAAGGCCGCTTAAGCAGAAAACAAGGGATAAAAACATATACCTCGCTACTTAAACCGGTGTGGGTGTGATAAGGGGTGTTTCATTTGTGTATAGATTTTTTCATTTTTTCGTGATACAATATTTGCAGTTCCTATTGGAGGTGTAATATGGCCGTTAGCTACAAAAAACTTTTTCATGTGATGATTGAAAAGGAGATAACAAATGCACAGCTTCAAAAGCAAGCCGGATTTAGTGCAAATGTTGTCGCAAGGCTGAAAAGTAACGATTGTATTTCCCTTGAGGGCATTGAAAGCTCTGCAAGATTATGAATTGCAAGGTAGATGACGTATTGGAGTTAATTCCAAAACAGAATTCAGCGGATGGGTGCGGATGGAAAAAGAAAATATATAGTTATGATATCTTCAAAAGTGGCACATAATGGACTAATATTCTGCATTTAAAGAGGTGATGATTTGAACGAGTTAACTGGAAAATTTAAAGAAGTACTGACGTCAGTATTACCGATTACATTCATTGTTCTGATACTCCATTTTACCGTAAGTCCATTGAAATCGAATATGTTATATGCTTTTCTCATTGGCTCTGCTCTGGTAATCATCGGCCTAACGGTATTCCTGTTCGGAATTAATCAGGGGCTTGAACCCATTGGACATGGTGTTGGAAATGC
>DIQC01000045.1:6527-12993 GCA_002426495.1 Thermacetogenium sp. UBA5472 | reverse complement strand
GTGACTTCTGGTCAGTTTGAGAACACCTTGATGGTAATTGTTGTCTCCGTTGGGATTGGAGTGATGATGACTCTTGGAATGCTGCGCATCCTTAAGGATATCCGACTGAAATATGTGTTTACAGGCGCATATGCTTTGATCTTTATTCTGTCATTATTCTCATCATCTGATTTTCTGGCCATAGCATTTGATGCTTCCGGGGCTACGACAGGTGCGATTACGGTTCCTTTTATGCTGGCATTGGCTGCGGGGTTCTCCGCTATGAAAAAAGACAGCAAGATGAGTGAAGCCGACAGCTTTGGGTTGGTAGGTATTTCTTCGACAGGTGCGATTCTCGGAGTTTTGATTGCCGGCCTTTTTCTTGAAGGCGGTAAACTGAATGGCGCTTTGCCGGAAGCAGACATAACTACCACCACTCTATTTGATGCATATGGCTCCAAACTCTTTAACATTGCATGGGAGTCTTTTCTGACGCTGCTACCGATTATTATCGCATATATAATATTTCAGGTATTTTTCTTTAAACACAAAAAGAGCAAGGTAATCGATATTATCCGAGGTATAGTTTTAACTTTTGTAGGGCTTGTAGTATTTTTGTTGGGCGTTAATGGCGGTTTTATGGAAGTGGGCGCCCAGCTGGGAATACAGCTTGCTTCGATCGACTCAAGTATGCCGGTTCTCCTTGTAGCTTTGCTACTCGGTCTTACCACTGTCTTGGCCGAGCCAGCTGTTCATGTATTAACCTATCAGGTGGAAGATGTCACCGGAGGATCAGTCAAACGCAAATTGGTTCTCATTTTCCTGTCTGTAGCAGTTGGTCTATCCATCTTTATGTCTGCCTTGCGGATTCTCATACCTGGTATCCAGCTTTGGATGTATTTACTGCCCGGGTTTGGTCTCGCCGTGATATTGGCTTACTTTGTACCTGACTTGTTTGTGGGTATGGCATTTGATGCAGGCGGTGTTGCTTCAGGACCTATGACAGCCACCTTCTCCCTTGCCTTTGTTCAGGGCATCGCTGCACAAGTTCCGACAGCTGATGTGGTAGCAGATGGGTTTGGTATGATAGCAATCGTTGCAATGATGCCGATTATAGCAATCGAATTGCTTGGCGCACTCTATCAAGCCAAATCGTGCAAGGCATCCAATGCTGCTATTTCAAAAAAGCGATCAATTGGAGGTAATCATGGATAAACAAATGAAGGAACTGACCATCGAACATCCGTTTCTGATAATGACACTCATCCTAAGTGAACATCAATGTCAGAAATTTGTCCGCATCGCCAAGGAGAAAGACATCCGCGGCGGGATAGTAGTACTTGGTAAAGGCACAGTAAAAAGTGCTACTTTAAACTTGTTGGGGATAAAGAGTCAGAAAAAGGAAGTTTTAAATATTCTACTTGAAAAAGAAAAAGCAAATGAAGTGCTGGATTTTTTCACCAAAGAGCTCCAGCTTCATGAACCCGGTCATGGAATTGCCTATACGACGCCTGTAATAATCTCAGGCCAGATAATTAACAATAAGCAGGGCACTTGGAATACAATGCAAAGTATGGAGGGAGAGAGTATGTTTAAAAAACTGACGGTAGTTGTCAATCGCGGCATGGCGGAAGATGTAATGGATATTGCACGCAAATCAGGCATCAAGGGTGGTACAATCATGCACGGTCGAGGAACTGGTTCGGAGTTCACTGCAAAATTGTTCGGTATGGAAATCGAACCGGAAAAGGAACTGGTTATGATTCTTATGCCAAGCGACTTAATAGATAAAGTAGTGAATGATTTGTTTCGAGAGCTTCAACTGGACATTCCCGGAAATGGGATTTTGTTTGTAGAATCAATTGTAGAAGTCAGAGGCCTTTTTGATTCGCATCGCAACAACAAGGACACCTAATAGAGGCACAGAAGATGTTGGCAAGCTTTTTAAACATCCTGTTCATATGATACAATTCTGAACACTCGAGACGGGATGCTCTTCTTTGGGTGTTCTTTTATTTTACACCAATCACCACTTCCGGTTTGTTTTTCCCTTGCATCAACAGAATGACTTCACTTTCTTTTAGAGACTGCAAACCTTTTTGCGCATAAACCTTTGCACCCCACTACCATAATTTATCGAGCATAAGTATAAAAAAGAAAGACAGCACTAAAGGTTTTATCCTTCGGTGCTGTCATTACTTTCGAGCCTCCGCTTGAAGAGAGTCGGTTAAAAATTTACTTGTTTTCGTTAATCCCTAAGTTGGACTCCCTTTTGTGGGGCTCTTTCCTTAGAAGTCTACTTTATGATCTAGAAGCCAGCTAGCCGTTCCTGCTGCAATGAGACTGAAAAGAAAAAGAGCAACTGTATACCAGGGGTTGAAACCGCCACTGCCAAACTCAAGGTTAACATGGGGTAAAATGCTGAAAACAGGGCGCAGCCAAATCATGAGCTTCCCAACTAGATAGAGAATCACGAGAAATCCTCCTGTGGAAAAAATGCCGTGCCAGCGAGGTGCCAGCTGCCCTAACACAAAGGCTAACTGGCTAAAGCCAATAAAGGAAAGGGTCATTAGCAGATACTGCAAATATAGTTTGCTGCCGTCGGAGAAGAGGAAATGCCACAGCTCCTCTTGGCTTATTTCTCCTGGGATGCTATTGAAAACTTTCACCACCAGGGCTCCTCCCAAAAAGGCACTGAGAAGCGTGAAAAGCACAAAAGAAATGGCAGCTGCTCCTCCCTTGGCCAAAAGCACTTGCCAACCTCGGACTGGAAAAGAAAAAAGAAGGTGAGTTGTGCGCTCCTGCCACTCTTCGCGCAAACTCTGCCAGTGGTTCCAAAGGGTCCACAAAACCAGAGGAAAAACCAGGGCGAAAACTGGCAAGACCAAAACTTGGGCTTGATCTGTAAGTTTGTTCAGTAAGCTGAAAGAATAGAGATAAAGGGCTCCGATGGCAAGGAGCGTCAGCACAATGGGAAGCTGACGTTTTTTTAGTTCATGACCTAAAAGGGTGATTGTATACATCTTGACACCTCTTTATTGGTATATTTTCGCAAATAAATCCTCGATTGAAGAGTTGTGTTCCCGGCGCAATTCATCTGCATCTCCCCATAGCACAAGCTCTCCATCCTGCAAAAAGAGCACCTGATCGAAGGTGGCCTCGCTCTCTAGGACCTGGTGGGTGGAGAGGATGATTGTTTGCTCTCCTGGTCTGTAAGTGTCAACCAAAGCCGTGAGGATCTTCCTACGTGACTGGGGGTCGATGCCAGAGAGAGGCTCATCTAAAAGCAAGACTGGTGCAGTTCTGGCAAGAGCTAAAGCTAGTTTTAGCCTTGCATGCATGCCCTTGGAAAGGGAGCCTATTTTCAGTCCAGGTTCCAGTTGCATTTCCGCGATTAACTTTTGAGCTAACTCATAGTCCAGATCAGAGAAAAACTTCATGGCAAGCCTGGTGGCCTCATCTACTGTTTGCCAGCGATAAAGATGGTTGAACTCCGGGACGTAGGCAACCTTGCTCTTGGTTTCCACACCTGCCCTCTCTCCTAAAACTAAAGCCTCTCCTGCTGTGGGATGAATTAACCCTGCGAAGAGTTTAAGCAAAGTTGATTTACCGCTACCGTTGGGTCCCAGCAAGGCCACGATCTTGCCCTTTGGGATCTCCAGATTCAAGCCACAGAGAGCTAGTGTATGACCGTATCTTTTTGTAAGGTTATGGGCTCTGAGTGCGTGCTCCATTTTAATCTCCTTCCTCTTTTGTGAATTCCCGAGCCAAGGCCAAGGATTCCTGTTTTCTGAAGCCGAGGCTGGACATATCTCTAAAAAAGCCGCCGATAATTGTCTCTGCCCTCTCACGTTTCAAATTGGCAAAGGTTTCCTTCTCTTCACTGACAAAGGTTCCCTGGCCCCTGCGGGTGAAGACTATTCCCTCCCGCTCCAGCTCTCGGTATGCTCTGGCGATGGTGTTGGGATTTACCTGAAATGTTTGTGCCAGCTCCCGGACTGAGGGAAGCTGTCCTCCAGCTTTTAACTTCCCGGAGATAATCTGCCCGCTGATCTCGTCCATGATCTGCCGATAAATTGGGATTGCTGGATCGAATTGAGGCACCTGAAACCCTCCTTCTGTATTAGCGATGTGGTACAGTAATATAGTACAACATGCCAGCTAATCTGTCAAGAACCTCTTGAAAACTTTTTTCAATTCCTCTTGAATTGTAGCCCCCACAATTCAACAGAAACAAAAGAGGTGCCAGTTCTCCTCGGTGTTATAGGGACTTTTTCTTAACCGTGGTGAAGTGTGGGCGTTATGTATCGGCAGACAGTGAGGATTCGCTGTCTGCCGTTTACCGTTTATGCGACTTCTACGGATACTTGCTGGACATGATTTTCTTCTGTCTGTTCAATGACATAGTACAGTTTAAGGCTTGGATTTCAGAAGCATCTAAAGCGCGAAAGGATTACAAGTCGGGCGCAATTAGCGGAGCAGCTTTGATAAGAATTCTCTCAGAACATTCTGAATGGAAAAAGCAAAAGAGCGAGGTAATTACCTAACCCGTTTGCTTTAGGCGGATAGAGGAGCAACGAATAGTTAGACCCCTATCCCATGCTACCCGCCGTTTTGTTAATGTAACCGTCGCTGATGCCAACTGTTCCATCATTCATGCCACCAGTCTTATTTCCTTTTCCGCATATGCTGCCGACATAGTAGGTTCCTCGGAGAGTAGTTTTAAATATAAACAACTTAATACTACACAAAACAACAGAAATGAATTGTTATTACGCCTCTACGGTGGTATAATTATCTTATATATTTTATTGACTATATTAATCAAAGTGAGGTGCTTTTTTATGCCAGAAAACATAAATCAGGATAGATGGATTTCTCTGCACGAGGCATGCGATTATCTTGGCGTGAAGCGGCACACGATCATGCGCTGGATTGATCAACGCAGTATGCCTGCGTCCAAAGTGGGAAAGCTCTGGCGTTTCAAAACCGCCGACATTGACGAATGGGTTAAAAAAGGTGGAGCCTCCGATGAGCGGGAGGGTATAAAATGAACGGACTGAAATCTTTAAATGCCCGCAGGCTTTCTGTTGCCGGATTTTCATTTCTCTTTGCCTATATTCTGTCCTTTCAATTTGAGGGACAGGTGCTATATAGCCTGCTGGATCTGCGTGGAGCAGACGCCTCGAGTTACATACTGGCTGCTATTATCGCACATTTTATAGGGATTTTCACCTGCGGTCTGTCTGTCAGGTCTCAGGCGACCGCCAAAAGCATGATGCTCGGCGGCATGAGCGTATGCTTGGCTACCGCTGTCCCCTTCTTTTTTACCCCTTCCGCTCTATGGATGGGCGGACTGATTGTCGGCGGGTACTTTAGCGGCTGCGCTGTGGCAGCATGGGGATATTTTCTCAAGGTCTTTACGCCCAAAAACGAGCGCATTAAATCCTGCGCTGACGTTCTGATTTATTCCAACCTAATAATGATTGTGGTCAACGTAGTTGCTATGAACCGGTCACCGCTCATCGGGCTTGGACTCTCTATGCTTTGCCTTGTAATCGGGATGACTTTTATTTGGAAGCTGCCGGTGGAGTCAGAGAACGAGCAGAACAAAATATTGAAAAATAAGACGCGCGGCGGCGTTAAAAATCCACTGCTGCTGTTGTGCCTTTTTGTCTTTATCATCACTATTAATTCCGGCCTGATGTATCAGGTCATCAACCCCGCTTTTGAACACCTGACGGGACTGGTGAGCTGGTATTGGGCCGTACCTTATATCGTGGCCCTCGCCATTATGCGCAACCTTCCGACAAAGGTGAAGCGTTCCAGAATTTTGTATATCGGCATGGCAATGATTATGGGGGCATTCATCAGCTTTATGCTGCTGGGACGAAACCCTTCCGATTATCTGATTGTGGATACGCTGATGCTTGGAGCCTGCGGTATTTTTGATCTGTTTTGGTGGAGCATCCTTGGAGAAATGCTGGATTACACCGATAACCCGGCACAGCCGTTTGGCATCGGACTTTCCGCCAATGTGTTCGGCGTCCTATGCGGAGGTGTCCTGGGAATGGCTGTGACATCCATTGAACTTCCCGGCGCGGAGGTGGCGGTTATTGCCCTTACGGTGGTGTGGGTTACACTGGTCATGCTGCCACCCCTCAACCGTCAGCTTGTTCTGTTGCTGAAAAACCACGCCTACCTTGCTGCCTATGACAATATGAGCCAGTCACAGCAAACGGACATTATCCGGCAGATCAAAACCCTAGATCCTTTGACTGTCCGGGAGCAGGAGGTATTGCAACTGATCCTTTCCGGTAAATCCAATCGCGAAATTGCGGGGGCTTTGTTTATCAGTGAGAGCACTGTAAAAACACATGCAAGGAACATTTTTTCAAAATACGATGTAGGCAGCCGTGCAGAGCTCATCAGCTCCCTGCTGAAGAACCAAATTGGCGAATGATACATAAAACCGCATAAATACTGG
>DIQC01000045.1:3656-6275 GCA_002426495.1 Thermacetogenium sp. UBA5472 | reverse complement strand
TTAATCCGCAAACGACGCAATGGCTATGCCTTCTTGTTCGCAGCCAGTCTTTGTTTGACGGTGTGGATCGGCGCGAGATTTATGGCAGAAGCGGCTTGCGCTTTTGGAGCTATCAGCGTTGCCTCTCTCCTATTTCTGGTGAAACAGAACCGTCTGCTTTTTGATGCAACTCTTATCTGGGAGAATCGCATCCTTGCGGTACCGTCGGCTCTCATTTCCGTGGCAGGTGGCCAAGGGAAAAATGACACGGAGGAAACCGTGGTATCTACCTTTGGTATGTTAATCGACAGCAAAATCTACCGATGGGGTTGTGACGGGGTGCATGGCGTGCGGCTAAACGCCGTTGAGGTTGATGAGGAACGGATGTACCTGACCTTTGGCGACGCAGCTCAGACCATGCGGATAGAGCTATTGCACGACATGATCCAGAAGCAGGCGGTGCTGGACGCCGCGCAAAAGCTTTGGCATGAAACTGGCGTAACGGCAAGCATCAGCGGATGGTAACGCAACAAAAGCGCGTGATTAGTGAAAGAGGAGTGAGTATTATGGGTAAATTCTGCACAAGCTGCGGCGCGGCTCTGAATGAGGGGGCAAAATTCTGTACAAAGTGCGGAGCAAATGCTTCCCCTGTGTTGGAGGAAGTTGGGGCGGTACCGAATCAGGCAATGCCAAACCGTGAGACCGTCCTGTCAAAGGCTGGTAAAAAAATAAAAACCGAAGCAAAAACCAGGGCAACCGCATATGCGAAAAACATTTTCTCCGATGCGGCCCCTGCCTATCAGGCGGCGGGCGAGCTTGCGCTACCGTTGGAGCTTACTCCCGCCACGGGCGATCTTACCGGAGAAGGCTTGTTATCTTTGTTAAAAAGCGGCTTCAGAGGATTGGCGGGCGGCTTTAAGCGGACGCTGGGCGACAAAAAACGGCTGAGGATTGTCATTGCCCTTGCAGTTGTTTGGCTGGCGGTAAATCTTTTTGCGGCGTTAGGCAGCTTCCCCCTACCGCTCCGTGTGCTTTCCTGGCTGACCGCCGCCCGGGGCAGTCTGATCGGAGGCAGCATAGGCAAAGGACTGGTAGCGGCCCTGCTGGCTCAAGTTATTACCAATAAAGAGATGCTTCAAAGCCTGAAAGGCAGTATAGGCCAACTGACTGCCGCCGCCAAAGGCGGTGAAAAAGCATATGCTCCGCTACTCTTGGGAGCGGGTGCCGCCCTGATTGCCTGCAACCTGATGGTTTCTTCAAATTTGCAAAACACGATGGTCTGCATTGCGGGTTTTGTTCTTTCGGCAACGGCGCTTACGAAAAACGGTTTTTTGCGGCGGTTTATATCATTTGTAATGCCCCATATGCCTAATACAGGGATTTCTTCTATCATGCAGGGCTGGACGCTGGGCTTTGCGTTGTTTATAGCGTTATGCCTGATACCTGGAAGATTTAATGGATACATAGGAGGCACGGCTTCGTTGATTGTCCGGATTATTCCGATGATACTAAGCAATAAGAAAAAGGAAACGGCCGCAGAATGAAAACAAGAAGAAAAAGCTTCTTTGCAGCTTGCATGGTATTTCTGCTTTTTGGCATGCTGCTCATGCCATTTGCAGAAGGGGCAGAACCCCCCAAAGGTTTTGTAGATCCCGTCAGTACGTTGGATATGAAGCGCGGGGATTTGAATGTTTTCGCGGAATTTTGGGAACGCCTGGAGGAAATTTCCCTTGTGCCCTATGAAGCAAATGTGGCCCATTTTGACTCTTTTCTTTACAGGGCGGAGAACAGAAGGTTCCATCCGGTAAGCGCTCCGCCGCTGGTTATTAAAAGAGGTGAGATACTTCCCGAATACCGGATCGATCTCAGCTATGGTCCTGTTGAATATACCCTTGCTAAGTCGACATCGATGGGCGAATGCTCAGGCGAATTTGTAATGAAAAATATTCAGTTTGGTAACACCGAAGCAAATGCAATTCTATATAACGTCGGCGGATCTTGTGCTGTAACGACCAGGCTTGGTGATACCAGCCCCGATACGATAAACTTTAACATCCTTGAAACGCAAAATTACGGAAGCCACTATCATTTACCTGAGGCCTCTTATGCCGCCGTTTGTACAATTGAAGCCGATGACCCCGCTACATTAGTGCTGTCAGCTAGAGGCGACAGAGAGAGCCAGGACGGTAGCCCAACGCGTACCATCATTGTGCATTTCCGGGTCAACGGCGTAAAGCTGGCTAAAGCCGGGGCTGCTTCAAAAGACAAGGTAGCGGCAACGGTGGACACCCGGGCTGATAAGGGGAGAGGGGAAACTTCAACTTCTATTCCCGCAGCCCTTGCTATTGTTATCATTGGTGCGGGGGCGGCCTTGGCCGGAGCCGGTGCAGGCGGAAGCGAGGACGCAGGCGATAATAACAGCAAAAAGAAAAGCCGTTACAAGATGTGCCTGAATAAGGACTTCGGCGACGCCATCCGTTATGACGCCCAACCGGTGAGCGTCTATGCCCGTATCGTGGAAACAACCCCCGAGGGAGATGAGCTTGACCGGCCCGATTTAAGCGCCGACATAGAGATGTTTTCCGGCGGCGGACTGAAGGTGGAGAGCACGGCCATCTCGGGCAATTACATGGGGGCGCT
>DIQC01000045.1:0-3499 GCA_002426495.1 Thermacetogenium sp. UBA5472 | reverse complement strand
GGCAATTACATGGGGGCGCTGGTGTGTGCTGAGTCCGTGCCCGGCGAGCAAAAGCCGGACAACGGCATTTTGAGCATCCGCTTCAGCGGTGGCGAGGGCTCTTTCCAGAACAATGTCAGCTTCCGCCTTGTGGGCGACGCGTATATCCATTTCCCGGAGCGCGGTAAGGAGCTTACCCCCACCACATACATGCTGTACGGGGACAACGGCGAGTATCAGCTTCCAATCGAGCTGCGCGATTTTACCATACCGCCGCAAAGGGTAAGGCTGGAAATGCCCGGTGATCAGCCGTTTACGGCAGAAGCGAAAATGACGGACGATACGCACTACGTGATCCATCTGCAAAACACAAGCCAGGTGCAAACGGAGAAGGTACAGCCCCAGCAGATTTTCACGGTCACCATCTATGCGCAAAACGAAAAGGAAAGTGCCCACGACAGCTTTCTTGTCAATCTGCTGCCGGAGGGTCTGTCGCTGAGACCGTTCACCGGCTGTCCGATCGACGAAAACGGACGGCTGCATGTGGCCTGTAGCCTTGCTCCCGAGCAGGGCGAGGATGAAACCGAAATTGAACAGACGCATTTCCAGCTGGTGCTGGCTGTTTCCAAAACAGATGAAAGCGAAATAAAGAGCGCAGCTCTCGTTGACCCGAGCCAAATAAGCTGTCAATTCGAGCCTATGACCGCGCAAACCGATAAGCTGCAGAATCTGCTCAAGGCTTTCTCTTATGAGATCGATTCCCATGAAGCGAGCAGTGCTGGCATCTACCGCATTTGTCCCAAACGGCAGCTCCCCCAGGACGACAGGCTGGATTATGATGTGGCGCTTCCTGTTTCCTGCGACTATGAAAATCAGACCTACGAGCTTTTCATTCCCCTTCGCCTGCTCGGCGACAAGCTGCTTCCCATGGCGGAAAAGAGCGAGGAAATCAAGCTGCTCATCAAGCGCATCAGAAAGTTTGTGGACGAAGAAGACCGCGCCGAGCTGATTCGGGAATTCAAGAAGGACCTTCCGAAAATGTCGGCGACCGATGTCCGACTGCTTTCCAAATCACTGGTGTATGCCACCCGGGCGGAGGTATACAAAGCAAACCGGCATCTCCTGAATGCCCAAATGCTGGATTGGGTTTGCTGGGGGCTGGAATGGTACAAATGGATCGGTGATCAGGCCATCTCGGTCATTATCTCAAAGCTCAGCTACAACTACGCTCCGTTTGTGGAGGCAATTGTTATGCCTGCTAAGGACCTGCTGGTCCAGCACATGGGAATATGGCTTTCCGATTACATAAGCGGAGCGCCGTCGCCGGGCGCTGCCCTTGATTTCGATCAACTGGAAAGCACCGGTCTTACCATGATTGAAAACATGCTGACCAACCTGATCGACGGGAAAACGGAACCGAAAAAGGCCGCGCAAATTCTTTCTATATACCTTGTTATCAGGACGGCCAACTCCTATTTTTATGAAAAGAATGACGACGGCTCCCCTATTGGCATTTACGGAGCGGTTGCTTCAGCATTCGGTGATTTGACGGCGCAGTCCTTTAAGATAATATTAGGAACAAAGCTGGAGCAGCTTGCCAAAAATCCCGCAACCACAAAGATGTTCGGCGGCTATGCAGATGAATTTGTCAAGGAACTTTTCCCGGCTGAGTTTTACAACAACGGAGGAGAATGGGAGTTTGATCTTATTAAAAAATATATAGAAGAAATCACCGTTCTTGCTTCGGCCCAGATCTATTCCGGGATACAGGAAAATGCGGAACAGGATACAAGTACCAACAAACTTATCATTACTCTGATCGAGAGCACAGAAAACCCTGAAAAAACAGTTAGGATTTCGGTAACTCCGATGGATTTGGGTAAAGAATTCTTTAATTATATTTTTGACAGGCTTTTCGGGATGTTTTCTTTCGCTGATTCTGTTGTTGAATCTCCAAAGGATCCCCCCTGCATGCTGGTTTGATCAACAAATCAGTTATACGAAAAGTACACAAATAATGGAGGTAATATGATGAAAAAGCTTATTGTTTTATTTCTGGCGCTTATAATAATTTTCATCTTCGCCGCCTGCGGTAAAAAGAACAGCGGAGAAACGCCGGGGGACGCGAGCAATACAGAAGTTCAGGCATCAGACGAGCTCAATAAGCTCAAGGAATTATATGAAGGTAAATGGGTCAATGAGGATCCGCATGACGGTCCGTTTGAAATGGAGATTACCAGCACTACGTCCGTTAAAATGATATACGAACATACAGACCCACTTTTTTGCGATTTGTTCTATTCCGCAGATGACCTTACCCGCGTCAGTATCAGCCTGAACGGGCTTAGTCTCGGCAAATACAGTATAGATACTCAAACAGGTATATTAACGGTTAAACCAAATGTAACCGATGTTTTTACCTATAAAAGAGAATCGTGAACAGCAAATATGCAAAAGCCGGTAAAACAATAACACGAATTATGGAGGTAATGTAATGAAAAAGATATTGGTAATATTGTTATTGTTGGCACTTACGCTCACCCTCGCCGCCTGCGACAAAAAGAGCGGCGGCCAGCAGTCGGCTCAAGGTTCCTCTCCAGAGGAAGTAAGCAATACCCCTTCCAACAAGGCGGAAAAGCAAGAGGTAAAGATATATGGAATCGGAGAAGCGGCGGAAGCAGACGGGCTTTCCATCACGATTGATAAAGTAGCGTCGCCCAACCCGGATACATTGCTTAACAAGGCCAATGACGGCTTTGCCTTTATGCAGGTTTACTTTACCTTCAAGAACGTCTCCGATGAAACAATACAAACACCAAACAGAAAATCTTTCTATATCGTTTATGAGGAAGGTCCCACAGGTGACGACTGCGACATGACATCCGACGACGGTTCCAATGTGCTTCCGGGGAAGAAGGATGATATGTATTATTTGAAGGAGGAGCTTGCCCCTGGCGAGTCTCTAAGCGGATGGATGATCTATCAACGGCAGTCGGATAAAAAGGATGTCACTATGCACTATTATTCCAAGTTTATCAACGTGCCGCCCGCTCTTGTGTTCGGGTTTGCAGCTCCGTAAAAAATGAAGGACTGGCAATCGTGATAATGCTTGCCGTATGCGCCGGGTTGACCGGCTGTCAGTCGAGCACCCCAGCCAACCCTATGTGTTAGGATAGTTATCGTGTGGGAGAAAGAATGTATAATGAATATGATGTGTGTTTAGTAGAATGCCCGGGACAAGTACATGAAGCCCCCCTTCACGTGAAGGGGGGGCGGCGCGCGCCCACGACGACCTAATTTTCGCAAATAGCACATAGGAGAATGATGATGTCAAAGAAAAAACGAAATAAAATCAATCCAGTTATACTCATCCTGATTTGCGCCGTTTTGCTGTTTGCGACATACAACAGTCTTAGCATTCTAGTTTTGGGGCTTTGGGGCCAAACCGTAATGGGGACGGTAGACAGCTATGACAGCCGCTTGGATGATACCAATGGGGGAGAAAACCGCTCCCGCACCG
>DIQC01000063.1:26579-28432 GCA_002426495.1 Thermacetogenium sp. UBA5472 | reverse complement strand
TCTGGAGTGAAGAAGCTGTAAAGGAGGATGCAGAATGAAACGCATGATAGCTTTGGAACTCAAACGGGTGGCAAAAACCCGTTCTACGTGGATGATAGCGATGGGGGCGTTGCTGCTGTCAGTCATTATGGCACTTTTGGTTATCTCCTTTGATCGCCATTGGAACCTTGATGAAAATGGTATGGACGTAAGGCTTGCCGGCAGGGACGCGATACAGGCAAATCAGGAAATGCTAAAACCGATAGAGGGGGAGTTTACACCTGAAAAAATACAAGACGCCTTTGCAACCTATCATGAGGTGTACGAAACCTATGGAGCAAAGATAGAGGATATACCCAAGGAAGTATATTATAATAAAATAGCTCCAATCAATCCAATATTAAATGGAGTGCGTGAGGTCTATGTGGATAAATCCACTGGCATTCCCATACCTCTTTATGAGATTTCGCCGGAAGAAGCAGTTAATTTTTATGAACAACGCACGGAGCGGCTTGATAGCTACTTGTCATATAAATATAAAGATTCTCCTGATGTGGTCAGGCAGGCTCTTGCCATGAATGAGAAAGTAAAAGCGCCATTTTATTATGTGTATGGCGTTGGGAGCAACACGTCGGATTATCTTACTTTCTGCATTTTCCTGTTGGTTATGTTATGCACTGTGATTGCTGCGTCCATCTTTTCTGCTGATTATCATACCGGCGCGGATGACATTTTGCGTTGCACAAAGCATGGAAGGTGGCGCTTAGCGGTTGTAAAGCTATTGTCTGCTATGCTGCTTACTACCGGGATTTTTGCGGTCTGCGTAACTGCGTTTATCTTGATTTCATACGCGGCATTTGGTTGGGATAGCCTGAAAACAACACTGCAACTAGCCTTTTCCGCAATTTCTTTTGTTCCGCTTACCGTAGGGGAAGCCAATAAGCTGATTGTCTTTTCCGGCCTGCTAACTTTTCTGGCGACGGTTTGCTATACACTCTTTCTTTCAACCAAATTCACAAATCCGATTACAGTTCTAGGGCTTGCCCTTGGCTGCTGCTTACTGCCTACGATTCTGCTTCTGGCCGGAAGCGGCACCAATATTGAAAATTGGATTAGGCTATGCTTGCCTTCGGGGGGAATTGGACTTAAAAACAGCTTTTTCTATGAACTGGTGGATTTTAACTTTTTATCGCTTGGCTCAATAAATATATGGACACCTTATATCATTCCGGTGGCGGCAGGTATAGAGATTGTCTTGTTCTTTATTCTTGCAGTGCGTTCCTATTCCCGGCATGAAGCAGCCTAATGAACAGGAAATTCAATTTTGCTATTATTGAACTTGATATAAAAGAAGAGGAAATAAGCTACAGCGAGGCATTGCAAATAATTCATGATATTCTGGAAGAATATCAATTGACACCCGAAAGTCTAATAGAATACAGCTGAAGGTGGATACAGTGGTGGGGCCTGCCGTCGGGGGGATCATTGTAGCCCAGGAGGTAGGACGTGCCCTGGGAGTTAAAGCAATTTTTTCGGAGCGGGTAGAGGGTGAAATGACTCTGCGCTGTGGATTTGAGATCTCAGAAGGGGAGCGGGTTGTAGTAGTAGAGGATGTGGTGACAACCGGCGGTTCGACCAAAGAAGTCATCGAGTTGGTCAAGGAACATGGAGGAGTAGTTGTGGGGGGTCGGATCCTTAGTAGATCGCCACAGTGGAGAGCTGGATTTTGGCGTACCCTTCCACCCACTGCTCAAACTCACTATAGAAACATACCCTCCCGACGACTGCCCATTATGCCGGGAGGGCTTGCCGGTAGTGAAGCCAGGGAGCAGGAAATAGTAGTGGTAAGTCGTTAGTGGTTGGTGGTTGGTGGT
>DIQC01000063.1:4001-26463 GCA_002426495.1 Thermacetogenium sp. UBA5472 | reverse complement strand
GTGGTTGGTGGTTGGTGGTTAGTCGTTGGTTGTTGCTCGATAAAATGAGACGCGGTGAGGCGCGGAGACGGTTCTCTTGTCTCACTCGTGTCTTACTTACATTTGACAGCTTAAAATAAAAAAAGCAATTCCCATTTACGGAAATTGCTTTTTTTATATTCAGGGCTCAGTGGTCGTTTTTTATTTGGGGAAGGTAGAATTTAAGAATTTGCAGCATGTATCTCTGCCAGATTGCATTATCGTTTTGCTTTATCAAGTGATCCAAAGTAATCCAAAAAATATCGCCAACTGTAAATAAGGTCTATGATAAAATAAACTGTAGTTGGTTTAGATAGGAGTGATTGCCATATTAATCGTTGACCGTTTCGAGGGAGATTGGGCAGTGGTCGAATTTGAGGGAGGGACTTTTAATATTCCTAAAGCTCTGTTTCCTCAACAGTTGAAAGAAGGGGATGTAGTCAAGATAGCTATTATTGTTGATGAGGAAGCCACAAAGGATAGAAAGAAAAGGGTGGAGCAATTAGCAGATGAACTTTTCGAAGAGTAAAAAACGCAATATTATTTATTTATTGTTGGTAGTTGTATTAGCGATTTCGGGAGCTGCCGGACTTTTTGATCTGAGCGAAAATACTGTCTCCTCCAGCAATGGATCTGACCAATTAACAGTCCATTTCCTTGATGTTGGGCAGGGGGATTCGATTTTGATTCAGTTTCCAAATGACTCTGTGATGCTGGTCGATGCGGGGCCGGATGAAAATGGAGCACCCGTTATCTCTTATTTGAAAAAGCAAGGAGTTGAAAAGATTGATTACCTGGTGGCTACCCATCCCCATGCAGACCACATCGGCGGTATGGCTGCGGTAATTAAAGAATTCGATATTAATAAGGTTTATATGCCTAAAGTAACCCATACCACAAAAACCTTTGAAGATATGTTGCTGTCAATCAAAAGAAAGGGATTAAAAATCATACCTGCACGTGCGGGACTGGATATTTTAGATCGGGATGGCCTACAGGCGACTTTTATTGCTCCATGTGGCACTGACTACGACAGCCTGAATAACTATTCAGCGATAGTGAAAATTCAGTATGGGAGCACATCTTTTTTACTAACCGGAGATGCGGAGGGTATATCTGAGAAAGAAATGCTTGACAATAGTGTGGACCTGCGAGCCGATGTGCTAAAAGTGGGTCACCATGGAAGCAGCAGTTCGACTACACCGGCCTTTTTGAAGTCGGTAACTCCGGAATATGCAGTAATTCTCGTTGGTGCTGAAAATAAATACGGTCATCCTCACCAGGAAACACTGGAACATCTAGCTGATGCCGGCGTGATTGTTTACAGAACGGATCAGGAAGGAACCATTATTTTTGCATCAGATGGAAAGCAAGTCAATAAGGTTTGAGACACGGGTGAGACGCGAGAACCGTCCCCGCGTCCACCGCGTCTCAAGGGGCTTTCGGTGCTACGTAAAATGTTTCATAATTTTTATAGATAACAAATCCCAGCTGTGCGCCCGCCGGTTTGCTGACATTTTTTCGCTTGGTGCAGTCTACCGGTACTTTGGTTGAAAGCCGCCCATCACTGAAATAGGCGGCTAATCCTGCTGCTTCTTCCAGTGTCGAGGGGGGCACATCTTGCCCCGGGCTGCATTTGATTACAACATGGGCACCCGCGCTATCTTTGACATGCAGCCAATAGTCATCATTCTTGGCGAGCTGCATAGTGAGATAGTCGTTTTGCTTGTTATTCTTGCCGATGAGGATCGTGAAGCCATCCTGGGAAATGACCTGTTTTACCTGGGGGACTTCCTTTCTTTGTGCTTTCTTTTTTTGCTTCTTCTTTTCTTTTGTATGCAGATATCCTGCATCTTCGAGTTCTGACTGGATTTCTTCAAGCTCGGACAGGGCATCAGCGTGATCCAGTCCAATTTTTATGCTGTTTAAGTAACGGATTTCGGCCGCTGTCTTCTGTTCATTCTTTTCAATGATATTTAGTGAATCTCGTGCTTTGTTGTATTTCCGAAAGAAATTCTGAGCATTCTGGCTAGCCGTCATTGTCGGAGAAAGCTTGATTTTCAGGTGAGGACCCTCTGGTTCATAAATATTAGGAAGGGTCACCTCCTGAGCACCAGGTTTAATCCGGTGCAGGTGGGCAAAAATTGTATCTCCCCACATGCGCAATTTTAATGCTTCATTGGCTTCTGCCATATCCTGTTCCAGGTTTAAAAGTTTTTTATTGCGGTGGTTCAATTCACCCTTAATTACATGAGTTAGGTGATTGCGGATCTGTTGAAATTTATTGAGATCCAATTGTGCTGTGTAGAATAGATCAAGCATTTCATTGGCTGTCTCAGATCTGACATTTCTGAAGTCCTGGTATTGAGTGAGCATGATGGGGGCGCAGGCAGTTGGCTCCTTTTCATTAAAAATAATTGTGGGCTCACTGTTTTCCCCCCTGAGCAGGGGAAAAATAGTGTCCTGCAGCACCTGCCATAAGGACTGAAGTTCATGCGCTCCACAGTATTCAAGGCGCAAAATGGGATCAAGTCCTGCCCGCACGCTGATCTCTCGGGCAAGAACCGGCCCCAGACCCTCTATGACTGAAAAAAGAACCTTGGCCAGAGGTATATCCAGAGGATTATTGAGTATGAGTTCTATAAATCTGTCTTCGTTCAGTTCCAAGGGATGCACCTTGTTTTGTGCAGGCGGAGACAGGTAAGGCCGACCTGGCAATACTTCACGATATCTGCTCAAGGCATGGGAATAACGCCTGATTCCGTCGATTATTTGGTTTGACTCTGGGTTAACCAGGATGATATTGCTGTGTTTGCCCATGATCTCTATGATCAGGAGCAAATCTTTAAATTCTCCACTTCCTGCCAGGCGATTAAAAGTGAGCTGTATAATGCGATCAAGGCCAACCTGCTTGATTGCGGTCAAGCGGCTTCCCTCCAGGTATTTTCTTAATACCATACAGAATTGGGGTGGAGAGAGAGGGTTCTTCTTTTCCTGTGTTGTAAGGTGCAGGCTGGCACTATCAGCTTTGGCTGAAAGAAGCAGACGTTGGTTTTGTCCTGAACTGCGGATCATTAAGATGATCTCCTGTTTTTTTGGTTGGTAGATCCGCTCTACCCTCCCGGGTAGAAGAACTGTCTGTAGTTCTCCGGTGAGCAGGTTTAAGGTAATTCCATCTGGTGACATCAGCCGATACTCCTTTATTAAACGCTTTTATCTTTATTGTATCACATTGCAGTCGGCAATCTCTGATCAACCATAATCACAAAGCTTCTAGCACTTGCTGATTTCGTTGAGATCAGTTAATCTTATAATATATGTTTGTTGGAGATTTTTAAATATTTGGCCTGTAGGGGGATTCTAATGGAGTTTACTAAATGTCATGGTTTAGGAAACGATTTTATTTTAATGGAATTATCTCCTGACGCTATACCGCAAGAAAAACTTGTTGGCATTGTGCGCCAGGTTTGTCATCGCAATTTTGGCGTCGGTGGGGATGGCCTTGTCTTTGTTTATTGCAGTGATCAGGGTACAATTAATATGAGGATCTTTAATCCTGACGGTTCGGAACCGGAGATGTGTGGCAATGCTATTCGTTGTGTGGCCAAGTATGTTTATACAAGAGGATTGGCGAAGGAGACTTCCTTTCCTATACAGACCAAAGCAGGGGTCAAAGTTCCGCAGGTGATAATCAGACAAGGAGAGGTAAAGGCAGTAAAAGTGGACATGGGCGAACCTGTTTTAGAGAGTGAGTTAATTCCTTATAAAGGAGAACAGGGAGCAAAGGTAATTGATGAAGAAATCCAAATTGACGGACAAAAAATGCTCATCACCGTTGTCTCTATGGGCAATCCTCACTGCATACTTTTTATAGATCAGGATTTTGAACAGGTTCCTGTGCACATCCTGGGACCTCAGTTGGAAACCCATAACCTCTTTCCTGCGAAAACTAATGTGGAGTTTGTGGAAGTATTAGACCGGGGCAGGGCGAGGGTTCGTGTTTGGGAACGGGGGGTTGGAGAAACCTTGGCTTGTGGAACTGGTGCATGTGCTGTGGCAGTAGGAGGTGCCTTGAGCGGACGGCTCGATAGAAAGGTACAAATTAGTCTGCCCGGCGGCAGTTTATCTATAGAATGGGGCCAGGATAACCATGTTTATATGACAGGCTCTGCTGAGGAAGTTTTTTCAGGGCGGCTGCACTCTGCTCTCAGTTTTTGATTGTTTGCCCTTGGGGCTTAAAGTGATATTGAGAAATTGTAACATACTAAGGGTAGTCTTTGGAAATAGTTAGTGTCCCATGCGGTGACTATATATGGTGCTAGTCACCGTGCGGAACAGATGTAATAGAGAAACTGGGGTTGATGGTGACAGTCACCATGAGACGCGAGAACCGTCCCCGTGTCTCAGAAATTTTTATAAGGGGGATAAGAATGAAAGTAGCTGACCGTTTGGCATCATTACCACCCTATCTTTTTGCTCGCATCGAGCAGAAGATAGAGGAGTTAAAAGAGAAGAATGTTGATGTGCTCAGTTTGGGGATCGGTGATCCCGATTTACCTACACCGCAGCATATTGTAGAGGTACTGCAGGAGCAGGCCGCAAATCCGGAAAACCACCAATACCCTTCATCAGCTGGAATGCTGGCTTTTCGCCGTTCTGTTGCTGACTGGTATCAGCGGCGTTTCTCAGTGGAACTTGATCCTGCCGCAGAGGTTGTGACACTGATCGGCTCAAAAGAAGGGATTGCACATATTTCTTTTTGTTATTTGCAAGAGGGAGATATCGCATTGATTCCTGATCCAGGTTACCCGGTCTATGGTATCGGAGCATCGCTGGCAGGGGCGGATAATCACCTAATGCCTCTAAAAGAGGAGAATGGCTTTCTCCCAGACCTAACAGGGATCCCTTCTGATGTCGCAAAAAAGGCTAAAATGATGTTTCTGAACTACCCCAATAATCCCACCGGTGCAACTTGCAGCAAAGAGTTTTTTGCAGAGGTTGTTGAGTTTGCTAAGAACTATGACATTATAGTATGTCATGATGCCGCCTATTCTGAAATTACCTTTGATGATTATCATGCTCCAAGTTTCCTTGAGGTACCCGGAGCCAAAGATGTGGGAATTGAATTTCATTCCCTCTCTAAGACCTATAATATGACTGGGTGGCGTATAGGATGGGCAGCTGGCAATGCTGAACTGGTAAGTGCTCTAACCACATTAAAATCAAATCTGGATTCAGGGGTGTTTCAGGCGGTTCAGTATGCTGGGATGGCTGCTCTGGATGGTCCTCAGGACTGTGTTACAGAACTAAAAGGCGTTTATGAAAAAAGGCGGGAGATTGCTGCTCAGGGGTTGAAGGATCTGGGTTGGGATATTTCCCTGCCCCAGGCCACAATTTATCTGTGGGTGCCTGTGCCTCCGGGGTACAGTTCGGCAGACTTTGCAGAACAGGTTTTAGAGAAGGCTGCAGTTGTCATTACTCCGGGCACTGGCTATGGTAAGTATGGAGAGGGTTATTTCCGCATCTCTATTACTCTTCCCACAGAGCGGCTGCAAGAGGCCTTTTCCAGGCTGAAGAAAGCTTTTGGGACGTTTTTTTAGCCTAAACGTCATGAGAAGGGAGTGAATGTCCGCCTTGACTATTGCCAGGCGGACCTGAATTTTGATCAAAAGCATGACCGGTTTTGGACGAGGTGAATATGAAGATAATGGCCTACAGGCGACAGTGGAGATCCGCAGTGTGAACCACCGCTTTTGTGAAATGAACATACGGATGCCTCGGATTTACCTGCCACTGGAAGAAAAAATAAAGAAAATGGTAGAGGAGAAAGTTGCTCGGGGCCACCTGGATATCTTTGTTAAGATCGAAGATAAGCGTGAAAAAAGGCGTAACATCAAGCTTGACAAGGGATTAGTTGTTGCCTATTATAATTGTCTAAAGGAAATGGGCAAAATGATGGATATTGAGCCTCAATTGGACTTAGTTCGCCTTTCCCAGTTTCCTGACTTGCTGGTAATAGAGGAAGATAAAGAAAGTCTTGATGATGTTTGGAGGGTTGTGCAGGCTGCCCTCGGTGATTGTCTCCAACAGCTGTTAGAGATGCGCACCCGGGAGGGTGAGAAACTGCAGGAAGACTTTATGCTTCGCCGAGATAATATTTACCATTATCTCCAGGAGATCAAAGAGCGCCAACCGCAGTTGGGGGAGGAGTTGAGGACTCGCCTGCAAGAAAAACTACAGCAGCTCCTGGGGGAACATGAAATAGATGAAGCACGATTGTCCAATGAAGTTGTTTTGTTCGCTGAAAGGAGCAGTATCACTGAAGAGGTTGTGCGCCTGGCCAGCCATTTAGATCAATTGAAAAAAATACTGCAGACAGGAGATTCGGTAGGAAGAAGGCTTGAATTTCTTATGCAGGAAATGAACAGGGAAATCAATACGATTGGGTCCAAAGCAAGCGATCTGGTCATTTCCCCTCTTGTCGTTGAGATCAAGAGTGAAATTGAAAAGATGCGGGAGCAGGCGCAAAATATTGAGTGATTGTATTCCACTTTTAGGAGGAAAGATATGGACATCAAGTTGATAAATATTGGTTTTGGTAATGTTGTATCTGCCAATCGGATTGTGGCAATAGTCAGTCCTGAATCTGCTCCAATTAAACGTATCATTTCCGAGGCCCGAGAAAGAGGTTTGCTTATCGATGCCACTTATGGTAGAAGAACAAGAGCTGTTATTATTACAGACAGTGGCCATGTGATTCTCTCTGCAGTTCAACCTGAAACAGTGGCCAATCGTTTAGCTGCAAAGGAATCGGGCTCAATTGTGGAAGAATAAGATGTCAAAGTTATCATCATCACTGCTTGTTGTAGTATCCGGGCCCTCCGGTTCTGGCAAAGGAACTCTCTGCCAGATGCTGAGAGAAGGTTTGCCTGAACTATCATATTCCATTTCCCTTACTACCAGGCCTCTGCGTGGCAATGAACGAAATGGGGTAGAATATCACTTCGTTTCCAGAGCAGAATTCCTAAGACTGATCGATGCTGGGGAGTTTTTAGAATGGGCAGAAGTATACGGAAACTATTATGGCACTTTACGCTCCACTGTAGAGGTCAGTTTGCAGGAAGGGAAGAATGTTCTGCTTGAGGTGGATGTTCAGGGTGGTCAAAGTGTTAAAGAGGTTTTTCCTGAAGCTGTCCTCATCTTTATTATGCCGCCCTCACTGGATGAACTCAATAAACGGATCAGTGGGAGAGGGACAGATACCCAGGAGGCTATTGACCTGCGTTTAAGTTGTGCCCCGGATGAATTACAGGCAGCAAAAAAATACGATTATATAATATATAATAATGTTATAGAAGTTGCTTATGCAGATTTGCTTAATATTATTGAGCGGGAAAAAGACATACGGACACAGCATAAGGGGGAATGATATTGATCCAGCTCAGTTTCGACCAATTGTTGGACAGAGTAGAGAGCAAATATGAGCTTGCCGTTGCGGCAGCTAAGAGGGCTCGTGCCTTAACAGAATCAGGTATTACCGATGAAAACCTTCAATCAGAAAAGCCAGTCACCATTGCTCTGCATGAGATAGCTGAGGGGCAGTTAGAGCTTGAACGACCACAGCAGCAGAAGATGATAAAATGAAGAATATAGTGCTGGGTGTTACAGGGGGTATTGCTGCTTACAAAGCTGCTGAAATAGCTAGTTTGCTCGTCAAAAAAAATTACCGAGTACAGGTGATTATGACGGCTGCTGCGGCTGAGTTCATCACACCTTTGACTATGCAAACAGTATCTCAGCAGCCGGTGCACATGGAAATGTTGAAAACAACAGAAAAATGGAGTGTTGAGCATATCAGCCTCGCCCAGGGAGCGGACCTGGTGCTGGTAGCGCCGGCTACAGCCAATACAATCGGTTCGGTTGCCAGTGGTACTGCCGGTAATCTCTTGACAGCAACTATTATGGCGACGAGAGCGCCTGTTATTTTTGCTCCGGCGATGAATACTATGATGTATGAGAACCCTATTTGTCAGCATTGGATAAGTTTCCTTAAAAGTATGGGTTACATTTTTATCGAACCGGAGGAGGGGCATCTGGCCTGTGGTGTAAGTGGTAAAGGTAGGCTTCCTGCGCCTGAAAAAATAGTTGCTTTTGTTGAGCGCATATTCTCTCAGAAAAAAGATCTGGAAGGACGACATGTACTGGTAACTGCGGGGCCCACTCGTGAACCCCTTGATCCAGTACGTTTTTTATCGAATTACAGTTCCGGAAAGATGGGGTATGCCCTGGCACAGGAGATCAAGAATAGAGGTGCCCAGGTAACCTTAATCAGTGGGCCGACAAGGATTTCTGTGCCAGAGGGTGTTAAAGAAGTTCCAGTAGAGACCGCCCAAGAGATGTTTAATGCTGTTAAGGAAGCCTTTCCTACAGCTGACATTGTCATCAAGGCTGCCGCGGTGGCTGATTTCCGGCCTCGACAGCTAGCTGCGGAAAAAATCAAGAAGCATCAAGGGGAACTTGTTCTAGAGCTAGAAAGAACAGATGACATTTTAGGCTATCTGGGAGAGCATAAGAACAAGCAAATTCTGGTTGGATTCGCCGCAGAGACCGAAAATCTGCTCAAAAATGCTCAGGATAAACTGGTTCGCAAGAATCTTGACATGATTGTTGCTAATGATCTTACTGTGGAAGGAGCAGGCTTTGAGGTAGATACTAATGTGGCCACGATCATCCTTAAAGATGGAAATGCCAGCACATATGATAAGATGACAAAACAGGAATTGGCCTGCGTGATAGTTGATGAGATCGTTAATTTGTTTAAATCTTCAAGGGAGGAATAAAAAAGAATGGCGCCATACTTTTTTACTTCGGAGTCAGTGACAGAGGGTCATCCTGATAAGGTGGCGGATCAAGTTTCCGATGCCATTCTGGATGCCATCTTGGAAAAGGATGAGATGGCACGGGTTGCCTGTGAAACGATGACAGCTACAGGGCTGGTATTTGTGGCTGGTCAGATCACCACTGAATGTTATGTTGATATTCCTCAAATTGTCCGTTCAGTGCTCAGGGATATCGGTTACACCAGGGCTAAATTCGGTTTTGATTGTGACACCTGTTCTGTGGTTACTTCTATTGAAGAGCAGTCTCCTGATATTGCTCTCGGAGTAGATCAGGCTTTGGAAGTAAAAACAGGTGAAATCACAGTTGAGCAAGAGTTGGGTGCTGGGGATCAGGGAATGATGTTTGGATATGCCACAGATGAGAGCCCAGATCTAATGCCTCTGCCCATCGATCTAGCACATAAATTAGCGCGCCGCTTAGCTGAGGTGCGTAAGAATAAGATTCTTCCTTATCTGCGTCCTGATGGAAAAAGCCAGGTTACAGTGGAATACGAAAATGATCGCCCGGTTCGGGTTGATGCCATCGTTATTTCAGCCCAGCACAGTCCTGATATGGAATTGGACCAGATCCGTGAGGATATTATCGAAAAAGTAATCAAGGATACAATCCCCGCTCAGTATATCGATGACAGGACTCGTTTTTTCGTCAACCCCACAGGGCGCTTTGTGGTTGGAGGGCCTCAGTGTGATACAGGTCTCACAGGGAGAAAAATTATTGTTGATACATATGGAGGGTCAGCCAGACATGGTGGCGGAGCTTTCTCAGGGAAGGATCCGACAAAGGTAGACAGGTCGGCTTCTTATTTTGCCAGGTATGTTGCTAAAAATGTCGTAGCCGCTAAACTCGCTCGCAGGTGTGAGATTCAAGTGGCTTATGCCATTGGAGTGGCCAAACCCCTTGCTGTTTATGTGGATACTTTTGGGACAGGGGTGCTGCCTGATGAACAGCTCTGCAATTTGATCAAGAAATTATTTGATTTTAAACCGGCTTCCATCATCAAATATCTGGATCTCAGGAGGCCCATCTACAGGCAGACCGCTTCCTATGGCCACTTTGGACGGCCCGATTTGGATCTTACATGGGAAAGAACTGACAGTGCGGAAATGCTCAGGAAGGAAGCCGAAAAGATCTCAGTCAGTGGACGTATCTAGATTCGGTTTAGTCAGGGTTGTTGATATCTGGCCAGTTATACTGCAGTTATAACTGGCTTTGTGTTTTTGCACCCTAAATGGCCGGTGTTAAGTTAACCTATGATTGAGTATTGTTATGGAGAGTTGAGACATGGCAGAAGAATGTGCAGAGGTTATCATCAGGGTCAATCATCCCCGTTTAGGGCACTTCTTTCATTATCGGATTCCCGAAGGAATGGAGAAACCTGTGCCTGGGACAAGAGTAACTGTGCCCTTCGGAGCTCGTGTTGCGGAGGGCTGGATAATAGGTTACAGCGCACCTGAGCCGGGGATCACCTTGCGAGATATTATAGATTTCGACAGGGGAGAACCTGATTTTACAGAGGAAATATTAAAGTTAGCAAATTGGATGGCTGGTTATTATCTTCATCCTGTTGGGCAAATTCTTGACTCAATTTCACCACCCCGTAAGCCCAAAAAGCCACTTCCGATCTTTTCATCACCATCTGCCGCACCCCAGTTGCGGTTGCCTAAATTCATTTTAACAGCTGAGCAGCAACGGGCACTGGAGGAGATAAAAGAGGCTATAGGGAAACGAGAATACAGCAGATTTCTCCTCTATGGAGTGACCGGGAGCGGCAAAACAGAGGTATATCTGAGAGCTACAGAAGCGGCATTGAACGCTGATCATCAGGTGCTTTATCTGTTACCAGAGATCGCTTTAACACCCCAGATGAACCATATTTTTCAGGAGAGGTTTGGGGAAAAAGTGGGTGTTTGGCATCACAGGATAGCCGGGAGAGAGAAGTATCGTGTCTGGGAAGGGATCCGCAGTGGTAAACTGCGGGTGCTCATCGGCCCCCGTTCCGCTGTCTTTGCGCCTTTTCGTCAGCTGGGGCTGATTATTATCGATGAAGAACATGACCCAGCCTATAAACAGCAGAATAAGCCTTATCATCATGCACGCCAGATAGCTTTATGGCGCGCACAGTATAACAGAGCGGTGATTGTATTAGGGAGTGCAACCCCATCCCTGGAGAGCTATGCTTCTGCTGCCTGGGGAAGGACGAAAATTCTTTCTATGAAAAAGCGGCCTGCTGGGCGCTGCCTGCCGGTAATCAATTTGGTTGATCTTCGTCAAGAGGGAGGAGAACCATCTTATTTGAGTGAATACCTGGTGGAGCAGATAAAACTGCGCTTAGAGAGGAAGGAGCAGGTGATTCTGTTCTTAAACAGGCGGGGGTATGCTCCCATGATTTACTGTCCTGTCTGTGGGGAGGTTATCAAGTGCAATAATTGTTCTATTTCTCTTATTTATCATAAACAGACCAGGGACCTGCGCTGTCATTACTGTAATGTTATCAAAAGGGTGCCTGCCTCCTGTCCTTCCTGTGGCAGTACAAAGAAACTGAGCTTTTTGGGAGTGGGGATCCAGCGGGTGGAAAAGGAACTCATTGATCTGCTGCCAGGTGGGCGAGTAGCACGGCTGGATTTTGATACGACCAGAAGAAAGGGAGATTTCCAGCGGATTTTAGGGTCATTTGCACGGAAAGAGGCTGATATCCTTCTGGGAACACAGATGGTGGCCAAAGGACATGATTTTCCCGATGTGACTTTGGTAGGGGTGCTTAATGCAGACCTGTCATTGAATCTCCCTGATTTTCGTTCTGCGGAACATACATTTCAGCTTCTGACCCAGGTGTCCGGACGTGCCGGGCGTGGGGAAAAACCAGGGGAGGTTATCGTGCAGACCCTTAATCCGAATCACTACAGCATTGAATCTGCTTGCAGGGGGGAAGACAAACTTTTTTATCGGGAAGAGGCTTACAGGAGACGCTCTCTAGGGTACCCTCCCTTTGGTGAATTGATCAGGGTGCGTTTTAGTGGTAAGGATGAGGAGAAGGTTATGAATAATGCCGCTCAGTTTGCTCAGCATATTAAACAAACTGTAGGGACAGACCATATTGTTGTGTTAGGGCCTGCCCCGGCTCCTGTTCTACGGGTCAAGGGGCAGTACAGGTACCAGGTAATGCTGAAAGGCAACTGCCGTAAGGTACGAAGTGAAATCGAAAGTTGTCTGGTTGTTTATAGAAAAAATAAAAGTGTTATAATTAATGTGGAAATAGATCCTTATGGTTTTTGATAATGCAAGGAGGCAATTTAATGGCTGCTCTTAAAATAGTGAAAATGGGTGACGATGTGCTGCGCCAAAAGTCGCGCAATGTGACAGTAATCAATAAAAAAGTCAAAAAACTGCTAACAGATATGAAGGAAGCCATGTATGAAGCCAATGGTGTAGGATTAGCCGCCCCTCAGGTCGGGGTTTCCAAGCGCATTGTAGTAGTAGATGTGGGAGAGGGTGTCTGGGAACTGATCAATCCTGAAATAGTTTTTCGTGAAGGTGAAGAATTAGGTGTAGAGGGATGCTTGAGTATACCAGGTGTAGCAGGTGAAGTGAACAGAGCAGCCAAAGTAAAGGTAAGAGCCCTTAATCGGGATGGTCAACAGCAGCTGATCTCTGCCGAAGGGTTAGGAGCACGGGCTCTGCAGCATGAAATTGATCACCTGGAAGGTATTCTTTTTATCGATAGAGCAACTAAAATTAGTAACGAAGGCTGATAAGGAGGGCAGGTCTTGAAGATTCTATTTTGTGGTACAGCGCAGTTTGCCTTGCCTACGTTAAAGCGTTTGCTTGAAAATAAATGGGATGTTGAGGGTGTTGTAACCCAACCGGATCGGCGGCGCGGTCGGGGTCGGAAGATTGCTTCGCCACCGGTGAAAGAATTAGTTGCAGGAGCTTTACCTGTTTACCAACCGGCATCAGCTGAGGAATTAATTGATGTTATTGAGCAACACAAGATCAAACCAGATGTTATCGTTGTGGTTGCCTATGGGATGCTCTTGCCCTTAGAGGTTCTCAATCTGCCTCCCCTGGGGTGTGTCAATCTTCATCCCTCACTCCTGCCCAAATATAGAGGTGCTGCACCCATACAGCGCGCAATCATAAATGGGGAGCAGATGACTGGTATTACAACTATGTATCTGTCACCGGAGATGGATGCGGGAGACATTATTCTGCAGGAGGAAGCGGAAATCCCTGTAGATGCCACTGCCGGAGAATTGGGGGCTAGCTTTGCCGAGCGGGGAGCTGTATTGGTGGAGAAGACACTGACTATGCTGCGGCAGGGAACCGCGCCTCAGCGTACCCAGGAACATGACCTGGCTACTTATGCGCCTCCGCTGTGCAAGGAAGAGGCCCAAATAGATTGGAGCCGTGCTGCGCAAGAGATTGTCAATCATATCAAGGGTATGAATCCTAAACCTGGGGCGTATACTGTGCTAAAAGACGGAAACGCAATTAAAATATGGAAAACCGGTTTTATCAATGACGAGAGTTCAATTTATGAACCCGGACAGGTGGTAGAAAGCAGTCCCAAAACCGGTTTTATAGTACAGACTGGGCAGGGGCAAATACTATTGACAGAGGTACAGCCTGCAGGCCGTGGGCGGATGAGTGGGGCTGAGTTTGTTCGGGGTTATAAGATTGCTCCTGGTTCACGCTTAGAATGAAAGCGGACAATGCTATAAATAAGGTGGTTGTAATTATTGAGTAGGTCTAAGGTGTCTCCTGCCAGGGATGCGGCACTGCGTGTGCTCTTGGCTGTGGAAAAAGATGGTGCTTACGCTAATCTAGAGCTGCAGAAAAATGCAAGGCGCTGGAAACTGGCACCCAGTGATGCTGCTTTTTTAACTGAGTTGGTATATGGCACCCTGCGCAGGCAGGGTACTTTGGACTATGTGATCGATCAATTCAGTACGGTTTCTGTTTCTCGAATGAATGATTGTATACGCTGTATTATGCGGATGGGGGTATATCAGCTTCTTTTTCTGGACAAGGTTCCTGCCAGGGCAGTCTGTAATGAAGCTGTAGAAATGGCAAAAAGCCGTAGAATTTACGGATTAACCGGTTTTGTAAACGCTCTGTTGCGCAAGATCAGCCGTGAGAAATACAGGATTGCTTATCCTGACCCCGAGAAGGAAACTGCACTCTATTTGAGTGTCAAGCATTCCCATCCTCTGTGGCTGGTAAAACGCTGGCTGATCCGTTTTGGAGAGGAAGAGACCGCTTCATTATGTATGACTAATAATGAGCCTCCCCCTGTAGTGTTGCGCTGTAATACTTTAAAAAATACTCCACACCAACTTTTTGAACGGCTGAAAGAAGAGGGTCTGAGTGTTCGCCCCAGTTCTTTAGTGCCTGAAGGGATCATTGTAGAGAAGGCATCATACCTGCCTGAGCTGCCATCTTTCCGGCAGGGGCTGTATACTGTACAGGATGAGAGTTCTATGATCGCCGCTGCTGTTCTTAATCCAACCCCTGGTGCATTTGTTATCGATGCCTGCAGCGGGCCGGGCGGCAAAACCACTCACCTTGCTCAATTGATGAAGAACAAGGGGAGAATTCTGGCTCTTGATGTCCATGAACATCGCCTGAAACTTATCGAAGATACCTGCAGGAGGTTAGGGGTAACCATCGTAGAAGCCAAACTTCTTGATGCCAGAGAACTGCCTGAACAGCTCAGGGAAAAAGCTGATTATATTCTGGTCGATGTACCCTGCTCCGGCCTAGGTGTCATACGCAGGCGACCGGAGCTCAGATGGCGGGTAGAGCGGGGCGATTTAAAACTTCATGTTCAACAACAGATGGAGATTTTGGGACAGGCTGGTAAGTGCTTGAAAACAGGTGGAATAATGCTTTACAGTACCTGTTCTACAGAACCGGAGGAGAATACAGGGGTTGTCAATTCATTTTTAAAGGAATACACTTGTTTTAAGCTGGAAGCATTGACTCCATTACTACCATTTCCTGTGGTTGATGGTTGCGACAGGACAGATGCCCAAAAAGGTTTTTTGCAGCTGCTGCCTCACCGGCACGGTACTGATGGGTTTTTCCTGGCCTGTCTAAGAAAACATTAGGAGAGCAGGTGAATCCATGAATTTAGACGATTTAGAAAGCGTGATAACTAAATTCTGGGAGGGTATTTTTCGTAAAGGCAAGCGGCCTATCCAACCGGTGGAAATGGCCAGAGCATTAGTACGGGAGATGATAGTCCAAAGGCGGGTCAGTGTTTCCCGAGTCTATGTTCCCAATATTTTTGAAGTCAGTTTAAGTGAAAATGATTTTCAAACGAGTGCTCCTTTGCATGGTGCTCTCTGCGAAGAGCTAGCAGTGTATGTTAAAAACAAGGCCAGGGAAAAGGAATACACTTTAATTGGAAGACCAACAGTTTCCTTTATTGAGGATGGATCTTTGGAGCTGGGGGATATTACCATAAAATCTTCCTTTTCAGCGGAGCTTCCTCTGGAAGAACAGTCAGAGCATATATTCCGGGAAGAACCATCAGATAACACAATGATCTTCGACAAGAAAGAAACGCAAGCGGTGGCTTCAGGCAGGAGCTATCGTATAGCTGTTGTCAGCGGTCCTGACCAGGGGAAGAGCATTTTTGTTCAGAGTAACGAATCTTACTATATAGGCCGTAAAAGCACTAATCATTTAGCTCTAACCGATATCAACGCTTCCAGAGAACATGTCAGACTGGAGAAGAATGGTGATCTTTTGCAGCTTATTGACATGGACAGCAAGAATGGAACATTTGTTGATGGAATTCGTATAGAACATTATGATCTCAATATAGGGGATGAATTTATGATTGGAGAGAACTTATTTAGAGTTGAAGGGAGTTAACCATGATTTGGCTGGTTCTAACTCTGAAGTACTTGATTTTGCTGTTGTTATGTCTTTTTGTTTTGGTTGTTTTTATTAACAGCAGGTCAGGTATAAAAGATAAAAATGCTGCTCTTATTGTTCAGCGTTCGGGTTCTGCTGCGGTGCCTGTAGGAAAACGCTGGGATTTAGGGAAAGGGCTGCTGCTGGGAAGGGGCAGTGATTGCACCGTAAATATTCCTGATCCCTATGTTTCTAGTCGGCATGCCCGCATTCTCTTACAGAATGGTAGATATTATGTCACTGATTTAGGTAGCACAAATGGCACCCTTTTTGAAGAACATCCTCTCATCACACCACAGATACTGCATAATGGGTCAAAACTCCGAATCGGAGAGTTTACATTAAGTGCTGAGATACCAAGGCAGACTAAAGCAGATAGTTCTTTTTTATTGGCTCTATTTCCCGGGTTGATTCTTGCCGCAGGCAGTCTGGAATTATATAGAGAACAGTTATTAGGATCTCAGGAGATAGCTCTGTTGGCTGTAGCTGCTGTGTTGATGGTTGTTTCTTCGATAATAGTCGAATATAGAGCAAAGGGTCAACCATTAATTATTCATCTGATGGGTGTCCTTACAGCCCTGGGTTTAATCTTTATCTTCAGGGTTGATCCCTATTATGGAGTGCGCCAAGCTTATTGGGCGTTGGCGGGATATACTATTATTTGGCTTGCTCAAATTTTTCTGACTGAATACAAACGACTTCTTGATTATAAGTATATCTTTATGGTTTTGAGCATTGTTTTTCTTGTGTTCACTATTTTATTTGGTGTGGAAGCTGGGGGTGCGCGCAGTTGGCTATCTCTGGGCTCCTTTCGATTTCAGCCCTCAGAGTTTGTTAAGATTTTTATGGTAATCTTCCTGGCGGGCTATCTTGAGGAAAACAAGGATATTTTAAGGGTAGGGACTCTGAGGCTGGGTCGTTTTTATCTCCCGGATTGGCCCTATTTGGGACCTCTCCTGGTAGTCTGTGGCCTTGCCCTTCTTCTTTTAGTTTTCCAGAAGGACCTGGGGATGGCACTGCTATTTTTCGCCATATTTCTAGTGATGGTTTATGTTGCTACAGAGCGACCTTCTTTCCTTTTATTAGGCCTAGGACTGTTTTCTGTCGGTGCTGTTCTGATGTTCTTCATTTTTCCTCATGTTCAGACCAGGATGATGATCTATCTCGATCCCTGGGAGCAGGTAGATAGCAGTTACCAGATTGTTCAATCCCTTTTTGCGATCAGCGGAGGAGGCATCTTCGGGCAGGGTTTGGGAAGTGGCTTTCCTGATCTGATACCGGCTGTGCATACAGACTTTATCTTTTCCCTGATCGGGGAGGAGTTAGGGCTTTTAGGGCTGTTGGTAATCCTGGGAATCTATTTGTTGCTGGTTTGGAAGGGTCTGGAGATTGCTCTTAACACTCCCGATGGCTTTGGCTGCCTTTTAGCGTGCGGATTCAGTGCTATCCTTGCTCTGCAGACATTGATCATTATCGGTGGGGTGACCAACTTGATTCCACTTACCGGAATTCCTCTGCCTCTTTTGAGCTACGGGGGCAGTTCATTTATTTCCAATTGCTTTTTGATGGGAATACTCTATAAAGTTAGTGTAGATAGTGAAAAAGAGGTAGATGAGTGGATTGTGCCTGAGGAAAGTGTAATGGATCACTAGGAAAAGAGGAACTTCCAAATGCGTCAAGCAGTGAAAAAATTTCTTATATTTATAGGAGCCTGTTTCATAATCTATGCAGGATATCTTATTTATCTTGTCATTGTTCAGGGTCCTGTTTTGAGTACCCATGGCGCTAATCCAAGGCCTTGGATTATTGAAAGTCGCGTTGTGCGAGGAGGAATTTATGCGCGTAATGGCGAAAAAATAGTCGAAAGTGTTGTCGAGGGGGATAAAGTAAACAGAAAGTACTACTATCCACAGCAATACGCTCATTTGACCGGCTATCATTCTAGACGTCTGGGTAAAACAGGTCTGGAAAATGCCTATGACCAGGAGCTGTTAGGAATAAAAGGCAGTTCCAAAAGGAACCTGGAAGCACGCTGGGGCATAAAAAGAACTGAAGGGGATAATATCTATCTCACCATTGACCATGATCTGCAGATGAAAGCTTGGGAATTGCTTTCTCCTTATAAAGGGGCTGTGGTTGTTCTAGATCCCAGGAATGGCGAAATATTAGCGATGGTCAGCTCTCCAAGCTTTGATCCTAATAAGAATAATTTAGATGAAAATTGGGATCAGCTGCGGGAAGATGATGACCATCCGCTGCTGAGCAGATCCTGTCAGGGTTTATATCCCCCGGGGTCTATTATGAAAATTGTTACTGCTGCAGTGGGCCTGGATAGATTTCCTCAATTAGGAAGTGAGTATTTTGACTGCCAGGGGCAGCTTACTATTGAGGGGCGGGTTTTGCCTGATTTAAGAGCACATGGCAGTGTAAACTTAGAAAGAGCATTAGCTAAATCATGTAATTCATACTTTGCTAATTTAGGGTTGGAAATTGGCAGTGAAGACTATATAAATGGCCTGCAGGATTTTGGCTGGGGAGAAAAAATTCCCTTTGATCTGCCGACAGCAAGGATTCCTTTAGAGCAGGAAAGTTTGCAAAATGCCAACGGACTTGCGGAATCCGCTATGGGACAGGGGGAGATTTTGATCAGTCCAATGTTTATGGCAATGGTTACAGGATCTATTGGCAACAATGGGGTGATGATGAATCCCTGCCTGGTGAAGGAAATTCGTTCACCTGAGGACAATGTGATTCGGAACCAGGATCCACGTTTTCTACGGGTGGTGGCTGAGCCGGAAGTTGCCGGGCAGGTTCAGGAAGGGATGCTTAGCGTTGTACAGCCCGGGGGAACCGGAACAGCAGCTTCTCTGCCGGGGATTGAAGTGGTCGGCAAGACAGGTTCTGCGGAAAACCCAGCAGGGCGTACTCATGCCTGGTTTGTAGCCTCTGCGCCTGCTCATCTGCCTGAGGTGGCGGTTAGTGTTATTATAGAACATGGCGGACAGGGAGGAACAACTGCAGCACCAATTGCTAGAGAGCTTATCAAGCTTGCCCTATCACGGGAGGGTTAATAATGATCGGAAAACTATTTGGTAATAGGTATGAAATTATCTCCAAGATCGGTGCCGGTGGAATGGCCAATGTTTACAAGGCTCGTTGCACTATTTTAAATCGTATTGTCACTGTCAAGATTTTGCGAAGCGAACTGGCTGAGGATAAGGATTTTGTTCGCCGTTTTCAGAATGAGGCGCAGGCAGTAGCTTTGCTGTCTCATCCCAATATTGTCAGCATCTATGATGTGGGAGAGGAGGATGGTCTGCCCTATTTGGTAATGGAATATGTGGAAGGGGATAATCTCAAAGAGATCATCCGCAGCAAGGGTGCACTCTCTCCGTCAGAAGTGGCGAGTATCGGCATTCAGATATGTGCCGCCCTCAGTCACGCCCATAGTAAAGGCATTATCCACAGAGATATCAAGCCTCATAATATTTTGGTGGAACACGGAGGGCAGATCAAAGTAACTGATTTCGGATTGGCACGCTTTCTTTCCGTACCCAGTGCTACCATGACTCAGTCAGGTACGGTAATGGGTTCTGTGCATTACTTTTCCCCGGAACAGGCTCGTGGAGAGGAGGCTGATGCCCAGTCGGACGTTTACTCCCTGGGAACTGTACTCTATGAGGCTGCTTGCGGGCATGTACCTTTTGAAGGGGACAGTCCTGTTTCTATTGCTCTTAAGCATTTGCAGGAAGAACCGCCTGGATTGCGCATAGAAAACGAATCTATTCCCGAAGAGCTTGAACAGATTATTATGAAAGCGATGGCCAAGGATCCGAAGCTGCGCTTCGCATCTGCAGAAGAAATGCAGCGAGCACTGTCCAAGGATAGTACCGATGAGCTGGCTGTTCCCCCTGAAGAGGAGCTTACCAGGCCTATTCCCATCCCTGTAAAACCGGAGAACAAAGATCAGGCTGGAAAGAAGAGGAAACTGCATCCCGCAGCTATCGCAGCCATAGTTGCTGGCATCCTGCTGCTGTTTGCAGGTATTGGTTATGCTTTTTCTGAGTGGTATTTTGGCTCTACTGTTGCGGTACCTGACGTTATCGGACAGACAGAAGTAGAGGCTGCTGAGAAGCTGAAGGCTGAGGGCTTTGAGGTTGAAGTCAACGAAATCTTTGACCAGGGTAAAGAGGTCGATGTTGTGGTACAGCAGGATCCTGTTGCCGGAATGGAAGTCAAAAAAGGCCGTCAGGTAAGCATCTGGGTAAATAAAGGCCCCAGCAGTGTCTGGCTCCCTGATTTTACCGGTGCGACTGAAAGGGAAGCGCGGCTTGCTCTGGAGGGACGAGATTTTTTAGTAAAAATAAATAGAGAGAATCATGATAGTATATCTGAAGGACTTGTGATACGGCAGTCTCCTGAGGGGGATCAGAATCAACCTAAGGGCACTGAGGTTACCCTTGTAGTGAGTCAGGGGCCTGTCATCAGAGATGTTTATGTTCCAGCCTTAAAGGGGCTGAATGCGGAGCAGGCGAAAGATGCTCTGGGTGCGGTAGGGTTGAGTTTGGGTGAGATTAAGGAGGAAGCGAGCAGCGAGAAAAAGGGCGTTATAATTAACCAAAGCGTAGATCCTGGTTCATCTATGAAAAAGGGTGGAAAAATAGATGTTGTTATCAGCAGCGGTGAACCGCCTGCAGAGGAACCACCTGAGCCGGAAGAAGTTGAATTGGAGATAGATGTTCCAGCAGCAGGGGAAGTAACGGTGGTTATCAAGGATGCCCAAGGAACCAGAGAAGTCTATAAACAGGCACATGAGGCCGGGGATGAAGTTGAAAGGGGTTTTGAGGTTTATCCGCCAGGGGAGTTTCAGATCTATTTTCAGGGTAAGCTCAACAAGACTATTCCATTTTGATTGCTGATAAAGGAGGCCGTTTGTGAAAGAAGGATTGATCATCAAGGGCTATGGGGGATTTTATTATGTCAGGTCAGGTAAAGAAACCTGGTGCTGTCGTGGGCGTGGTCGTCTTCGCCGTAAACAATCTCTACTGCCGGGTGATTATGTTCAGTTCACACCTCTCCAGAAAGAAGAGGGGGTCATTGAAGCAATCGAAGAGCGTAAAAATGTTCTGCGCCGACCACCTGTGGCTAATGTGGATCAGGTAATTCATGTGGTTTCCCTGGCCAATCCAGAACCTGATCTTAAGCTGCTTGACCGCTCATTAGTTATCTGCGAGTTAGAGCAGCTCAGCGTGATAATTTGTTTTAATAAAATAGATCTGCTTAATTCTGAACGAGCCGAAGAACTGGAAAGTATCTATCGAAAAGCGGGTTATCATACAATATGTATATCAGCTCTTTTTGGTCATGGAATGGAGAAATTATGTCAGGCCTTGGCCGGAAAAATATCTGTTTTATCAGGCCCGTCAGGTGCCGGTAAATCCACACTTCTCAACTCTATGGACCCTAATCTCTCTCTGGAAACAGGGGAGATCAGCAAGAAACTAAAAAGGGGGAAGCATACTACCAGGCATGTGCTATTGATTCCTTTATGTGATGGGTTTGTTGCTGACACGCCAGGTTTCAGTAATTTGGAACTTCCTCCCATGAAAAGAGTGGATTTAGCTTGTTTCTTTCCGGAAATAAATGAATTTGCTGACCAGTGTCGTTTTGATGATTGCATTCACCTTGATGAACCGGATTGTGCAGTAAAAAACGCTCTGGATAAGAGATTGATCAGCAGCACTCGTTATGAAAATTACAAGCATCTACTACAAGAAATAATCAGCAAGGAGCGAATTTACTAATGAGTATCAAAATAGCCCCCTCTATATTAACCGCTGATTTCAGCGATCTAGGAGCACTGGTTACAGAATTGGAAAAAGGGGGAGTCGATGACCTCCACCTGGATATCATGGATGGGAAATTCGTGCCCAATCTCACCTTCGGTCCGGTGGTCGTTGCTTCCCTGCACAAAATCACTTCTTTACCCCTTGATGTACACTTGATGGTAGAAGAGCCTGAGCGGCTATTTTCCGCTTTTGCGGAAGCGGGGGCTGATAGTTTGACCATTCATGCTGAGACCTGTCCACACCTGTATCGCTCGCTCCAAATGATCAAGGATTTGGGTTGTAAGGCCGGAGTGGCGTTAAATCCAGCAACTCCCCTTAATGTTTTAGATTATATTTATCAAGAGCTTGATCATATCCTATTGATGACAGTCAATCCTGGTTGGGGTGGCCAAAAATTCATTTCGGCAGTATACAGAAAGATCCGAGAGTTGAGGGAGATGCTGATCAATACAGGTGCTTCCGCGGATTTGCAGGTAGATGGAGGCATCAACTTTTCAACCATAAAAGAAGCCGTCGATTGTGGGGCAAACTCCTTTGTCATCGGTTCCGCTCTCTTAAAAGAGCAGGATCTGCTCAAAGCGATAAAAGATTATCGGTCTGCAGCAGAGGAAGCATCTGCCGGGAGTTGGTGGCAGACCAATCATGGGGTCGGTTAATGTGAAAACATCTCCCCAAGGAAAGTCAAATACCTAGTAAAAATGGAGGAAGCAAGGGGACGTTCTTTTTGCTTCCTTGTCTATAGCGAATCGAAAAAAAAGAGAATTATAGATAGG
>DIQC01000063.1:0-3890 GCA_002426495.1 Thermacetogenium sp. UBA5472 | reverse complement strand
GACGTTCTTTTTGCTTCCTTTTTTTTGCGAATCGCAAAAAAAAGAGAATTATAGGGCTCCCTGTACCAATCAGGGGGACGGTTCCGGTGATTGGTCATTTTTTAGGAAGCAAGGGACGTTCTTTTTGCTTCCTTGGTCTATAGCGAATCGCAAAAAAAGAGAATTATAGATAGGTCATTCACTTGAGATAGAGGGTATACCCGAGCAAAAACTGGTGCGAAAATATCTACACTGTTACGGCCCTGCATCCATAGGCGGGTTTACGGATTGGCTTGGATGTTCCTCTGCACAGGCCGAACGAATATGGCAAACCGTTATAGATGAAATCGAGCCTGTTAACCTGTCCGGGAAAGCTCGCTATATACTATCAGATGACAAAGAACTGCTTTTATCCCCGCAGCAACCGGAGAGAAAAGTACACTTGCTTGGAGGGCATGATCCTTATTTGGGTTTGCAAGACCGTGATGTTATCACGGACAACAAGGCAAGACAAAAACAAATCTGGCAGACCGTTTCAAATCCCGGTGCTGTGTTATGGCAGGGTAAAATAGTAGGTATGTGGAAATCTAAGAAAAGAGGTAAAGGATTAGAAATAGAAGTTGCCTTGCGGAATGATGCAAAAATGTTAAAAACGGATATGCAGGATTTAGTCGATGGATATGCCTTGTTTCAACAGCTCAAGCTTAACAGAATCACGTTTTTAGCATAACTGTTATCTTTTCTGAGATGTGGCAGTTCATAAAACCAGTTAGTCAACAATAGAACCAGTAGGGAACCAACCAAATTACACCGGCATGAAAAAATGTCCGAGTTTCTTGCGTAGATAGAAATTGTTGTTGACAAAAGGGAGAGGGAAACATGCAAATTGCACTGACTAAAAAATTAGCGGATGCCATGGGAGTAAATTCTCCCTCCGCATGTGAAGCTGAAAACCCTATGTTTTCTTGGACAGCAAATTGGACAAAAGTATGGGATAATCGTCGAGCGGAGGATATGCTTGTCTTGGTGAACAACGCGACACGTTTCACCGTTGCAATTTACCAAGTCAAGCGGAAAGATCTGAAAAATGTAGCGGAAATGGTGAGAACGGCCATTTCAAACACGCTGTTGTTCATGAATCTAAACCCCGAGCTTGTGGGGGAATATATGCGTCTGGCAGGCGAGGTGGAGTTTGTCCAAAATCGTAGCAGACAGAAAGCTGCGTGGGTAACGAAAGCGGGACTGGAATGCGCTTTCTGTGTTGGAAATGAATATAACGGCATTGCAAAAATGTTCAGTGATACGGTTGGAGCTTCCGCAAATTACCGTCATGTCAATTGTTCCGGTAACGTTAAAGAGGGGTATGTCCCTTACCGGGCAATGATTAACGCACTATCTGAGCTTACAGGAAAGCAAGCCTACAAATATCGTGCCTTTGAATTGCTGGTCACACTTGATTTGGAAGTATACAAGGCTGTGCGGAGGATTATTGTACCTGTGAACCTAGAATTTGTACGTTTGCATAAAGTGCTGCAGTCGGTGTTTGATTGGCAGAACTACCATCTTTATGACTTTACCATCTTTGATGGCAATAAGCGTATACCGGTCGCCAGAATCGTTCCGTTTGAGGATGACCTGGAGTACGATGAAGATGCTATTTTAATGAAAGGGCATACCTTATCAGAATTTTTGCCAGAGCACAAGCATATGCTCTATACCTATGATATGGGGGATAACTGGGAACATGAAATCCAGCTTATGCGTGTGATCGAGGATCACGACAAGGAATCACCCTACTTGCTGGAAGCAAGTGGTCAAACACCACCTGAGGATGTGGGCGGCGTAGGAGGATTTGTGAACTTCCGTGAAATCATGTTGAATTCTAGTCACCCGGAATATGGGGAGATGAAGGAATGGGCAAAGTATTGGACATCTGAGCTCAGTGATTGGAAAAGACATCCAAGGGTAATACATGATTGAATTGGATACGTGAGCACAACGTAAACTCATACGGGGGGGGCAATAAATGCTAAAAGAATTATTGGAACAGGTTCAGCAATCCGGCGTCTTTCAATACGGATTGATAAAGCCATCGGAGATTACATATCGCCAGGAGATTCGGGAAATATGCAAAGGCAACTCATGCAGGCAGTACGGAAAGACTTGGGCGTGTCCTCCAGCTGTTGGGACGGTGGAAGAATGCAAAAACCGTTGCTTGCGATACAACACCATGCTTGTTTTTACAGGTAAGTATATATTGGAAAACTCTTTCGATTTTGACGGAATGATGCGCGGAATGACTGGTTTCAAACAGCTTGCCCATGAGTTGGAAGCTGCGGTAAAACCTTATCTGACAGATTATCTTATATTGTCAAACGAAGGTTGTGGCACGTGCAAAATCTGTACCTATCCTGATGAACCCTGTCACTTTCCTGAACGATTGCATCACTCCATTGAGGGATATGGAATTTTGGTGAGCGAAGCGGCAAAAAAAGCTGCCGTGAATTATAATAATGGAGAAAATTCCGTCACTTATTTTGGGGCGCTTCTATTTAATGATACCGATATCTTGATGGATGCCGAAGTTGGTGAGCCATTGGCAAGCGGTTATGAGTACAATTATAAGGTATTGGTTTCCAAACTTGCCGACTGTGATTTAGAGGAAGCAGCAGCGCGGCTCGGCTTAAAGCGTCATGAAAACGGCTCGATAACAGTTCGCTTTTTGGGTAGAGATTATGCTATACGCTCAGACGGAGTATTTGCGGTGGATGGCCGACCCTCCGCTTCCAATAATCGCAGTATTCTCATCCATTATGTTACATCTCAAGGCAGCGGCGATCCGGAGAATATATTTTATCTGCCACATCATTTTTTACCAAGTTACTTTTTGCCGAATAGTTCAAGGAAAAGCGTTTTTGCTGACGACGATCTGACATCTTCAAAAGCAATCTGTGAAATGGGAAGCAGCTTTGAAAAAGTCAGCAATGCAATGGGTATTTTGGGTGCCGAATATGAAGGAGAAGTGCGGAATGGTGAGCATACTTGGAAGTTCTATGTATTGCCCAAAATACCTATGCAAGTGATATATTATGAAGCAGATGACGAATTCCCATGTGATATCAAGGTGAAATTTGATGGTGGCGCAGGTCGGTTCATCGAATTTGAGACACTGGCTTTTCTTTACGGTAGTTTCATTCATGAGTTGGTAAAACTTGCCCGTGATGAATAGCAGATAATTGCAAAGATTTTATTTTACTTTCGGTTCAATTCCTATCGAATCAACCTTTACGCCCGCTGTTGTGAGGTTTCTTTTATTTGCTGCGGATCACTTTGCAAAGTTCAAGTGAATCAGTACTTCAAGGTAAGTACATGGGTAACGCATAAAGGCCCGTATTGTCCCGTTCGTTGGTATTCGACAAAAGTCGGGTGGTACCGGGTACCGTTGCGAGGGGAGATGCCTTTGCTCCCCGAGCTTTGGCGGTACGATATGACAATAAGCATATAACACTCTAGAAAGTGCTATTAATGGATATTAAGAAGGAAAGTCGTATTATATTGATCTTGTATCTGGTTGTATTCTGCGTTAGCGGGATATTTTTGTGCCCATATCGCTGGCCCATCGGTTTTCTTGTTTGGTTGCTGTTAAGTAGTATGGGGTTATTTTTCTTAATTAGATGGCATGCACAAAACATTGCCTATATGTGCCTGAACTGCAACCACGTTTTTATGATCCACTGAATGTATTGCCGTTATTCTTTATTGTTTAGATCATTGTGTTCCTGTTTTTCTTTCAGCTTGAGAATTGCTGCCTGGTCCAAGCCGGTGATCTGAGAGATCGTCTCCAGGCTGACGCCGGCAGCCAACGCTGTTTTAGCAACTTCCGCTCTCCCCTCTGCTTTGCCCCTTTGTTC
>DIQC01000043.1:17347-17658 GCA_002426495.1 Thermacetogenium sp. UBA5472 | reverse complement strand
GGTGTAGATATCGGCCTTGGTTTCAGAGGCGCCGGGGTTCTTGGCTCCAGATACCATGACGAGATTCGCTGCGATCCGCAGGGGGGGCTTTACAGGCCTACCAATCATGCCGGTGGGCTAGAGGGCGGGGTAACCAATGGTGAGCCCCTGGTTTTAAGGGCTGTTGCTAAACCCATTCCCACTCTGGGCACTCCATTAACCAGCGTTGATCTGAGGACCAGAAAGGAAAGCACTGCTGCTGTAGAGCGCAGTGATACCTGTATTGTTCCAGCTGCCGCAGTTGTTGCTGAAGCGGTTGTGGCCTGGGAGAT
>DIQC01000043.1:0-17158 GCA_002426495.1 Thermacetogenium sp. UBA5472 | reverse complement strand
GAGTCAAGGGGACGGTGACTTTGACTCATTGACTCACTGTACCGGAAGGTGAGCCTGGCGATGGAACATTGAACATTAGCTAACGCAGCAGGGCCCCATCCCGCCAGTACCCGCTTCACGGGGGGCTCACTTTGTAAGCAAGGAAGGCTCAGAGGATGAAGACCTTTGACACAAGAAAACTGTCTTCCTGTGTCACGGTAAATCGATATTGGCACAAGAGAACCGTCCCCCTGTGTCTCGGAGGTTTATGATGAAAAAAAGCAACATTGTTCTGACCGGTTTTATGGGGGTTGGGAAAACCAGAGTAGGGAAGCGGTTGGCTCAACTGTTGGAGATGGATTTTATCGATACCGATATAGCTATAGAGGCGGCGGTTGGGTTGACGATTCCGGAGATCTTCCGCCAGTATGGGGAAGAGCGCTTCCGTAATGAGGAAACAGCTGTCATCCGCCAGGCGGCTGCTAAGCACAACTTTGTCATTGCCACCGGGGGAGGGGCTGTTCTTAACCCGGGTAATTTAAAGATGTTGCGGGAAAAGGGCATTATTATTCTCCTTACGGTTGAGCCATCGATGATCGCCGCTCGGGTTATGAAGACCGGGGCGCGCCCGCTTTTGCAGGGGAATGATCCGCATAATGACCTAGACACTCGCATTAGAGATCTTTTGTTAGCCAGACAGCCTTACTATCAGGATTGTGATTATAGGATTGCTACTTCAGAGCTGAGTGTAGAAGAGGTTGCGGAAAGAATAATATCACTTTTAGATGAAAACCGGGAACTAGGGGGAGGCTGGAATATTGGAAACACTACAGGTTGATCTCAAGGAGCGCTCTTATCCGATTAAATTTGGGGCGGGAAACCTTAAATATCTGGGAGAAGCCATGGCTGCCCTTCAGCCTATACAGCAGGTCAAGAGAGTTTTTGTCATTACTAATGAACGAGTAGGCTCTTTGTACGGAGATATAGTGTTGGAATCCTTGAAACAGGCCGGTTTTGAACCATTTTACTATCAGCTTCCTGATGGGGAAGAATATAAATCCCTGGAATCAGCGGACAAACTGTATACCGCTGCCATCGAGAATGGCCTTGACCGGCAGAGTGCTGTAGTTGCCCTGGGCGGTGGGGTGGCCGGGGATCTGGCAGGCTTTGTGGCTGCCACTTATCTGCGGGGTGTATTCCTGATTCAGGTGCCCACTACACTGCTGGCACAGGTGGATAGTTCTGTGGGAGGAAAGGTTGCGGTCAATCATCCCCTGGGCAAAAACATGATCGGCTCCTTTTACCAGCCCCAGTTGGTGTTTATTGATGTCCGGGTTCTGAACACACTTGATCTCCGTGAGGTGCGGGCCGGCCTTGCCGAAGCGATCAAATATGGTGTGATCCGGGATGGCGATCTTTTCAGCTACTTGGAGGAGCACTTGGAGCAGATATTGGCTCTGGAGCAGGATGCCTTATCTTATGTTATTCAAAAATCTTGTGCGATAAAGGCAGCTATAGTAGCCGAGGATGAAAGGGAGAACGGTGTGCGCATCCTTCTTAATTTTGGGCACACCATCGGCCATGCCTTAGAGGCCCTGACCTCTTACCGTATTTATCGGCACGGAGAGGCTGTTGCTGTGGGGATGGTGGCAGCAGCTCAGATAGCAGTAGGCAGAGGTTTACTGAAAGAGGAGGATAAAAACCGTCTAGAAAAGTTGTTGAAAAGGGCAGGACTCCCCACAACTGTAACTATACCGGCAGTCGAAATCATCAATATCCTTCCCCGGGATAAAAAGGCGCGCCGCGGCAAGCCGCATTTTGTGCTGCCTTTGGCATTGGGCGAGGTAGATTTGTTTGAAGATGTCGAAAAAGATGAAATCCTAGCAGCTATCAGCTGACGCACCCGACACACCTGACAGCTGGGAAATCCAGCTTTTTTTTATGAGTATTGTTCGACTAAAAAACGGCAGCAGATAATATATATTAAGTTAGAGGAACATATGAAAGGAGCTTTAATGTGGTGAATGATTTCATGATGAATGATTTCCTGACTGTTGGGCTGTTAACCACTTTCGCCGGCCTGGTCCTCGCCGTGGGGCTGGTCGTGCAGTTTACTAAATCGTTTATCAAGCGCAAATTACCATCAGTATATGTTCGGCTGTATACCTTAATTATTTCCCTGGTGCTTACTTTTATCTTTGCACCGGCGGGATGGGATTTGCAGGGTATTGTAGTAACCATATTAAATGGTGTGCTGGTATGTATGGCGGCCATGGGTGGATATGAAGTCATATCTGATCCGCATGCTGAGAAATGGAAACTTTAATTAAAAAAATATTACTTGTGAAATATCTGTCCCCATCCTCCGGGAGGGGCCTTTTTGTTTGTCCCCCGTGTTTCCCCATATCCCTAAACACAACCGGAAAGCCGTAGGTGAGTGACACAGGAGAACCGTCCCCCTGTGTCTCTGTTGTAAGAAGGTAGGAACATTTTGGTGTTTGTAGGAAGTTTTGTAGAATAAAATCGCCGGACTGTGAAAACGCTGGTAACACCGGCGTTTTTTCGCGTTTGGGGTTCGATTTAATCGGGCAGGATTTAACAGATTAATGGGGAATATCCCATATATAACCTTTTTAATACATCTATGTTCACCACATCCAATTGAAGGGAATGGTGCAGATGAGTGCTTTGAGTCGCTTTTTCAAGGCTGATGAATTATCCACACAGATAGAGACGCAGATAGAAACACAGGTAGAGACACGCTTAGAGATAGATACGGAAATAATGAAATTGGTACCGGAGCCAATCATCCATAAGTATGGAGTGGTTCCTATCAGGAAGGATGGCGACAGGTTGTTTGTGGCTGCAGCCAACCCTCATGATGTGGCTATCTTGGATGATCTCAGCCTGATGACTGGCTGTGACGTTGTGCCTGTTGAGATTGCAGCTAAAGAAATTGAGGAACTTATCACCAGGTATTTTGGGATTCCTGAGGTAAAAAAGGCGCTTCCACAAATGGATAAGCTGGTGGATAATACAGCGCTGGATGAAAGTCTTGCGGCTGATTCTCCGATCATTCAAATAGTCAACACCATAATACTCAAGGCTGTTCGTGAGGAAGTCAGTGATATTCATATTGAACCCCTCAAGGAGCAGGTTCTGGTGCGCTTTCGGATAGATGGGGTGCTGCAGCGGAGATATGCCTTGCCACGTCAGATAATCTCCCCCTTGGTTTCTCGAATCAAGGTGATGGCTAATCTGGATATCACTGAGCACAGGTTGCCCCAGGATGGCCATATTCCACTGAAACTCACAAATTATGATCTTGACTTGAGGGTTTCGACAGTACCGACTATTTTTGGGGAAAAGGTTGTTCTGCGTATTTTTGATAAAGAGAGCATCAAAAGATACGACTTAGAGAATATCGGTTTTTCAGTGCACAATAATGAGTTGATGCGGAGTTTTCTAAAAAGCCCATTCGGCCTTCTTCTCGTAACCGGTCCGACCGGTTCGGGAAAATCCACCACTCTTTATACTGCCCTTAAAAGCATCAACTGTATTGAAAAAAATATTGTTACAGTTGAGGATCCGGTGGAGTATGTGCTGGAAGGAGTCAACCAGACTCAGATCAACATCAGGGCAGGTGCTTCCTTTGCCACTTACCTCAGATCGATTTTACGGCAGGATCCTGATGTGATCATGATTGGGGAGATTCGCGACCTGGAAACAGCACAAATTGCCGTACGGGCAGCCACTACCGGTCATCTGGTCTTGGCTACAATGCACACTAATGATGCGCCTGGGGCATTGACGAGACTTATAGATATAGGGGTAGAGCCCTTTATGGTTGCCTCTTCGGTGTTGGGTGTCATCTCCCAGCGCTTGGTGCGCCGGGTGTGCACATTCTGTCAGGAAAAGCGGCAGCTGAGTGAGATGGAGAGAACAATAGCCGGGACATTCGGCAGCCAACAAAAAGTCCGCGCAACTAAAGGGTGTGGTGAGTGCAGTCACACCGGGTACCGGGGCCGTATTCCCTTACACGAGATCCTAAAAGTATCTTCGGGGCTGCAAAACGAGATTCTGCAGGGTGTGTCCACAGCTGAATTAAGGAACACTGCTTTGGCAGAAGGGATGATCTCCATCAAAGAGGACGGCATCTGTAAATCCCTGCAGGGCATTACCACTATCCAGGAGGTCATGCGGGTCACCGGGGAAGAGGAAGGGAAAGAGGATAAACAGTCAACAGTTTCCGGAATGCTTTAGGACAGACCCGGGGACAGGGACTTGTCTGGTCCAGCGAAACATTGACACAAGAGAACAATCATGACAGTGCCTGACACAGGAGAATGGATAAAAATATCCCCCTATGTCTCTGCGTCTCTGGGATACAGGAGTATTTTAATGGAAATGTTTTTTGATTATAAGGCCAGGAACCTTAATGGGGAACTGATCACCGGCAAGATTGAGGCAGATACACGGCAGGCGGCCATCGAGATCCTGCGGGCCCGGGATTTGTTTGTTGTCAACATCTGGCGACCGTATAGAAAAATCAAATTACAGCTGCCCAGAGGCAGGGTCAAAGTGAAAGAAATGGCCATCTTCTGCCGCCAGTTTGCCGTTATGAATGACACAGGAATTCCAGTTCTCCATTCCCTGCATATTTTAAGGGAGCAAACAACAGATAGGTTGCTGCAAAAAATTATCAGTGAAGCGATTGTGGCATTGGAAAGTGGAAAAAGCTTGTCAGAGTCCTTTATGCCCAATGCCGATTCCCTGCCCCCTGTGATGATCAATATGCTGATCGGGGCAGAGACCAGTGGTTCTCTGGACCTCACCCTTGAGCGTTTGGCAGATAATTTCGAAAAAGAAAACCAGATCAGGGAAAAGGTCAAATCGGCTCTGGCTTATCCGGCCTTGGTGACAGCAGTTTCACTTTTGGCTGTATTTATCATGCTGATCTATGTTGTTCCGGTTTTTGTCGATGTTTTTGATCAGATGGGAGCCACACTTCCGGCAGTAACACGTCTCTTGCTGGCCATGAGCGGCATAGTGCGGCAGCATTCGCTGCTGATTGTGGCCTTGTTGCTCCTGATATTCCTGGCTGTAAAAAATATTCATAAGGTAAAATTTCTGCAAGCCCCGGTGGATATGCTTCTTTTCAGAATTCCGGGGGTAGGCACGATTATCAAAGGAGTTATTATATCTAGGTTTGCACGGACACTATCTATGCTCCTCCACAGCGGCGTTCCTCTGCTAAGTGCTTTGAGTATTGTGGAAAATGTAGTCGATAACACCAGAGTGGCTGCAGAGCTTTCCGGGGTGCGACGCCAGGTAGAGGTAGGGGAGAGAATAGCCCCTGCCCTAAAGAATAGTAAAGTCTTCCCTCCGATGGTCACCGGCATGATCGCTGTCGGGGAGGAGACAGGTCAGCTAGAAACTGTTCTGGAGAAGCTCGGTGCTTATTATGATCAAAATATAGAATCTGTCATCAATAGGTTGTCAAGCCTCTTAGAGCCAGGCTTGATCTGTCTTGTGGGCCTCATGGTAGGGTTTGTCGCCTTGTCTATTTATCTGCCATTATTCCAGCTTTCTGGTTCACTGTAGCACTGGGACGTTTGTGTGGCACGGATGTGGCACGGGGACGTTTCGTTTGCCACGTAAGCAAAGGTGTGGTATAGGGACTTTTCAGTTGCCACATAAGCAAGAGCTTTCCTACTAGCTCATTGAGGCCTCGAGATTGTGGCATAGGGACGTTTCCCTTGCCACATCGGCAAGAGCATTCTGGTTCATTGTAGCCTCGAGATGGCGGGATGGAGCAATATGTACAAGACAAGGTTTTCCTTAAATGAAAATGGTTTTACCCTGATGGAAATGATCGTTGTACTGATGATCATCGGCCTGTTGATTTCCTGTGGAATTAGTTTTTATGACGGTTATATTGAAAACGCTAAAATTGTTAAGGCGAAAAGTCAGATCTCTGTTATGCAGGGCGGAATGGACAGCTGGTATGCCGAACACGGCTGTTACCCGCAAACTGCAGAGGAGCAGATGCTGGCAGGCTTAGATCTAGAAGTTGAAGACCCCTGGGGGGTGCTGTACCAGATAGCAGTAGAACCTGCCGGAACTGCTTATTCCATCTGGACAACGAATATTGTTTTTCATCAAAATAAGGTGGTGATCGGCAGTGGGAGAAATGGAAGATCAGATGAACCCGCGCTGGGGGATGTTTTCGAATAGAGCATCAAAGCAGCAGAGCGGGAGTGCTCTCATCGAAGTCATCGCCGCATTAGTGATTTTAGCATTGGTTTCTCTGCCCTTGATCAAACTTTTTACTTATGACAGCATCTTTGTTTCATATGCCAAACATGATCTTAGGTCTGTGAACAGGGCACAGGAAGTGATGGAAGAGATCAAGGCTCTGCCCAATTCGCTGAAGGGTTTAGCCCTGGCTGGTGACAGCGGTTCGATCACGCTTAATGCTGGGGAAAATGTCGGGGGGATAGAAGATTTATCTCAGGGGTATATGGTGGCACTTACCGGTGGAGTGGGTGCAGGTCAAATAAGAAAAGTTGAAAGTTATGATTCCAGTTCCGGAACAGCCTTCGTGAGTCCTGATTGGGCTACTCCTCCTCCTGATATGGAAACAACTTATCTCCTTCTGCGTGACCGTTCTTACCGGGATAATATAGAGATTACCGCTGTTGCTAGCAGCTCTGTTGGCCTAGAGACCATAACTGTAACTGTAGTTGAACAGGAAGAGGGAAATGAGGGAAATACCGAAGGGGTTTCTCTGACTGCGGAAAAGTGCTGGTGGTAGCTGATGAATCAGCGCGGCTTTACCCTTGTGGAAATCATCATTGCCCTGACCATCTTATCCATTCTGTTCATTGTTATTTCTTATATCCAGGCCAGGGGTGCGGCGAGTTATGCCGCGACAAGTCAAAGTGTTGAGGTACAGGAGAGCCTGCGCATAGCCCTGAACAAGATGAGCCGGGAGCTCAAGGGGGCACAAGCAGGGAGCATTGAGATCGAAGATGACGGGCAGAAGATTCTTTTTAGTAGTGCAGAGGGAAATGGTGGATTCAGGTATGATGCAGCTGGCCAGGAGCTGGAAACCGATGTCAGCGAGAATATCAGGGAGTCATGGCAGCCCTTTGCCAGCAACATCTGTGAGGTATCATTTCAGTATGATCCGAATCTGTATTTTGTAGATATTGTCATCAAAGGGGATGGAGGCTCAGGGGTTGTCCAGGAGGCAGCAACAGGAGTGAGTTTGGTCGTTGGCAGATGAGATGTGGGAGGTTGGAAGTGGGAATAAGACCGGCAGGTTAGTTGTTGGCTGTTAGATAAGATCGCTGGGTGTTTCGCAAAGAAAGCTTATGGTCTCGCCCGGCTTCCGACTTCCGTCATCAGACCCTATATTATTAATATAGGCGGTTCGATTGAGATGGGCGATAACAGGGGACAGGCGCTTGCACGGGAAGGTGACGCTGGGGCGAAGGGCAAGATCATGATGAGGGATAACAGGGGACAGGCACTTGCTTTGGTGATGATTCTGACAGCTTTTATATTTGCTATGGGGGCTGCTTCACTATCGCTGGCCACATCGGTGCGCAGAAACGCAGGGTTAGAAATATGTCAGAAAAAGGCGTACTACACTGCAGAGGCTGGGATAGAAAAAACGATAGCATTGATCAGATCCGGAGAACTTCAGTTAGATGAGCTGGATGCTCTGGAACCTGAGCAGGAAATAGATCTTGTTCCGGATCTAATTTCCTCTGAGTATGCCGATGGGATGATCGATTATGTCAAGGTATCCAGAGAGAACTGTAGTGAAGCAGAGGAGTTCACCATTTTTGTAGAAAGCTTGGGGGTGTGCCAGGGTGCATCCTGCACATTGCAGGCTGCAATCAATGTGAACATGTCCTTGGATTTTGGAATGGGGCTGTGGATCTCATCCCCCATAGAAAAACCATCCCTGATCGCCCCCAGTGCTAGAATTATATCGCAGTTGTATATAGGCGGCCCTTTGCATTTAGCAGCCACTATGGTAGATGGTGATATTTTCTATGATGGAGAGCTTATAGTTGCAGATCATGTTCAATTAAATGGCGATATTATAAATGGCAATATTAAGGGGCACGGATTGTTGGCAGTAGGAGGCAGCAGCCACGTCATCGGAGATGTGGAAGTGGACGGGGATGTCATTTTAAGTGGTGAGGCAACTGTGGATGGTGATATAAAAGCAGCGGGTAATGTGACAGTAGAGAAAGCCCATGTCAAGGGGAGCATCTGGTCTAACGGGGATATTCTCGTAGACCAGGATAGTCAGGTAGAGGGTGACATTTATCCGGGGCAGCAAATTGAATTCAATGCTGTATTCCCATCCTTTCCAGAGGTGGATCTCTCATCATATCGCAGGGGCGCCGACCAGATCTTTGAAGGACTGCAGCAGTGGCAGGGCAGTCTGCATCTTGCAGGGCTCACATTTATTGATGGAGACCTGGAGATTGGCGGGTCCTATACAGGTAAAGGGATCATTGTTGTTGACGGCTCTGTGGCCATAACAGGTGATCTTCTGCCTGCCGGGCAGCATGATTCATTGTGCATCATGGCGGCACAACCAGTTGTTGTAGCCAACGGGGGCAAAGCCGCAGCTCTTATCTACGGGCAGGATGAGATTTCTTTAGGTGAAGGAGTCAGCCTGCAGGGGAGTGTCATCACCTCATCTCTGCTGATGGGAGAAGATGCTGAATTTATTTATCAAGGCAGTCTTGTGGAACAATTCCCCGCTTCCTGTTTTATTACAGTCAGAGTTTTGTCCTGGGAAAGAGGGTATCAATGAAACCTAAAAGATTTATTGGCGTTGATATCGGCACTGCCAGCATTAAAGCAGCTGAGATTGAAGTCAGCGGTAATCGGCCAGAAATATTGTCTTTAAAAGAGTGCGCTGTTGATCCGGTGGCAGATAATGAACTGAGCGCAGCCCTCGAGGAGCTGGTTCCCAGGGGAACTGCCGGGGTGTTTATCGGCCTTGGCGGCGAAGATGTTGTCTGCCGTATAGTCCAATTTCCTCCACTGGATAAGAAAGAACTGGAAGCCGCTGTGAGATACGAAATGGAACGGTTTGTGCCCTCTTCAGAAAAAGTGATTACCAGGCATGTTTTTTTGAATACCGAACAGTCCGGTAAGAGGCAGGAACTCTTGCTGCTGGCTGCACGAGAGGATACAGTCTGTCGTTATTACCGGCTCTTTTCCGGGGCCGGGCTGTCCTTGACAGCTATCGATTATACTGCCTTTGCACTGTGGCGTCTGTTTGGCAAGAAAAGCGAAGACAGCAGGATGATTCTTGATCTTGGAGTAGAGTTGACAACAATTATATTTGTCAATAAAGGAGTAATCAGACTGATCAGGATATTGCCGGCTGGTGAAGAGCTTTTTGACACCAGTTGTGTACTTGATCCGGAAAAATCGGCTGCCCATAAGCGTGTCGCCGACGAAATACAGCGTTCACTGAGCTACTATTCCCAGCAGGAAAAAGCATCTGTGGAAAAAGTGCTCATCACCGGTGGTGAAGGTAATATAGAAGGATTAATGGAAGGATTATTGGATTATTTTCAGCGCGTTTTTCGGATACCGGCTGAATTAGGAGTGGTTTCACCACTGCTGCAGGAAATGGATCATGCCTATGCTGTAGCTGTTGGATTGGCGTTAAGAGAGGTAATTTGATGAGTTCGCTTTCCTATAAGACAAATTTTCTTCCCCTTGAACTGCAGAGCGCAGGGTTGTACAAAATCCGCTCGGTAGCTGTGGTAGCTGCTTTTCTAGCAGCTGCTCTCCTCGGCGGCTGTTGGGTTTTTGCCGACAAATGCGCAGCTACACAACAAGAACTCGCTGTAGTGCAAAGGGATCTGACACAAATGGAATCAGCTTATAGGAGCACAGAGAAGATAAAAAAGGAGAGTGCCGCAGCAGAAGAGCTCTGTCGGCAGTACACAGAGATTACTTCTCAAAAGCGTCAATGGTCTGAAATGCTCCTGGAGCTGAATCGCATCGCCCCAGCTGGCTTGTGGCTGGTGGGATTAGAGACGGGCAACCAGCAGGAAAACACTGATCCTGCTGATACTGATGCGGGAAAACAGCCTCCGGAGACTTCAGGGACACCGGAGAATTCGGATGCTGCGGAAGCCCTGAGAACTCCGGAGACTTCGGGGGAAAGTATGATTATGAAAGGCTGCACAGAAGAGCTTTCAGCTGTGGGGATATTAATCTTAGAACTCAACAAACTGCCCTATTCCCAGACAGTTACACTGGATCAGGTTACCACCGAGTCAGAGGTGATGACTTTTCAGATCACAGCAACTCTCCATGAGGTTAAATAAGATGAAGGATACCGATAAAATACGGCTACTAACGGGAATAGATGTAAAATTGAAAGTTGTTTTCATCCTTATAGTTTTTGTCTGCTGCTTGTTATTCTTTCTATTAGTGACACAGCTGCGAGGATACCTCTTGCTGACAAAGGATTTAGAAGCCTCCCGCATTGAATTGGCTCATGTAAAAAGTGTTGTGGCTGCTCAGGAAAAGGAACAGAAAAAACTGCTTGAGGCCAACAAGAAGGTATCTGAATTAGAGAACTTTTTCCATCTGGAGATGCGGGAGGGGACACCATTGGTTCTTCTAGGGCAGTTGTCAGAAGCTATGGGTGTTAAAGTTATCGGTCTCACACCCGAAGAAATGAGAGAACACTCCCGGATTATAGAGATTCCTCTGGTATTGGTTGTTAGAGGGGATTACCTGGACATCCTAGCTTTGTGCCAGGAGCTGGAGGATGATGCACTGTATAATTTTACATTGATCAGATACATCAAGATTACTGCGTACAGTAATCTGGGTATTTCGACAAGAAAGCAAACCATTGGACTCTCGAAAAACACCGCAGAGGTATCTAAGAAAAACACTGAACAGGCATCTCAGGCATCTAATATGGTAGATGCAGAATTGGGAATTTCTATTTTTACATCGGCAACCCCACAAGACAGGTTCTATTTTGAATGGGAAAAGGGCAGCCAAACCAGTATCTTTTACCAGCCAGTTTCTGAACCCTCAACTACCCCTGAACTACCCATAACACCTGAATTCTCCACAACGTCTGAACCTCCAATAACGTCCGAACCCCCCACAACACCTGAACCGTCAACAACGCCTGAAACCTCCACAACAGAGGGGGAATCTTAGCCATGATCAATAAAAAATCAACAATCGCAACCGGATTTACAATCATTGAGGTGACAATTGTCCTGCTGATCATCAGTATTGTTTTTATCGCTGCCCTTCCTGTAACCGGAAAAGCGGCGTCTTCCTTCAATTTACGACACACCGCTAATCAGATGGCCGCAGATATTCGAGAGGTGCAGCAGAGAGCTTTGAGTGAAAGCAGTTCCCTTTATATGATCAACTTTTACCCTAACAAATATGAAATAAAAAAATCCAGTCATCCTACAGCAGCTATTATTGATGCTGTTCATTTACCGCAGGGGATCAGGATAGAACACATCAATTTTTCTGAAGATCAAGTTAGGTTTTCAACAGAGGGTACTCCCCGGGTCGGTGGTACAGTTACCATTCGGGATCAAAAGACAGACAAGTTTATGTTTGTGATCATAGCCTCTATTACCGGAAGAGTGCGGGTCAGCGATAAACCGCCGAAAGATTAGGCTTGGAAACTGTACAAGGTACATGCTACAACCGGCAGGCCATAAGCTATTCCAAAATATAAGTTGCGTAAGCAAAAAAGCAGTGCTATGTTGTTGGTAGATTTTGAACAGGGGGGAGCATTTTGGATGTTTTTCATTATTTCTGCTTGTTTTTTGTGTTTATTCTGGGGATGTGTATCGGCAGCTTTCTAAATGTGGTCATCTATCGCCTGCCCAGGGGCGAATCTATAACTTTGGAAAGGTCCCACTGTCCTTCCTGTGGAAAGCAGCTGCGCTGGTATGAGCTGATACCTCTCTTCAGCTATCTCTTCCTCCGAGGAAGATGCCGAACCTGCCACGAACCGATATCCCACAGGTATCCTATTGTTGAACTCCTGACCGGGATAACCTTTGCTCTTGTTTTCCTTCATTTCGGTTTGACTTTAGAACTCCTCAAATATCTTTTCCTAAGCGCTCTTCTAGTGGCGATATCCTTTATTGATTTGGAGTACTTCATCATCCCCAATTCATTGATCATCATCGGCCTTGTCGGTGGTGTTATATTGAATATTGCCGCCCAGGATGTGGGGTTTGTTTCCGCTCTTGCCGGTCTGCTGGTGACCTCCGGTTTTTTGCTGCTAATTGCTTTGGCCAGCAAAGGGGGAATGGGTGGGGGTGACATCAAACTGGTAGCGGTCACCGGCCTCTTTCTAGGCTGGCCGTTAGGCCCCTTCGGGCTAATATTGGGAGCAGTTATCGGAGGGATGATAGCTGTAGTTCTACTTTTGTTCAGGATCAAAGGGAGAAAGGATCCCTTACCCTTTGGGCCGTTTATTGCTTTGGGGACATTTATTTCCATTTTATACGGTAGTCAGATCATAAACTGGTATTTACAATATATTTAGATAGTTTAAGGAATAACATCTCATATTATACACTTTCGACAATAAGATGCAAAAAATTATTGCTCCCCATATAGAATGGTGGTATAATTCAAGAAATAAAAATACCATATATATGCATTAGACAGTTTTTAGCAAGCAATATTGTGATATATCTATATAATTCACCTCTATGATACATTTATGCTTTTTTCGACATTTCTTCTTTATCTTAATAGATAAAGAAGACTTTTCCTGAAACCGATCAAGTACCATCTTCCGCACTCCATCTACTACTGATCCAATTTACTATTAGGGAATCATAGAGCAGTGGGATGAACGTTAACCAGCTGCCAGAGCCATACGGGGTTACTGGTTATGTTTATTTCTGGAACCTTGAGATTTAATAGGGGATGGGGAGGAACACCAAATGGATGATGCCTTTAACAGTGTAGTTTACGGCGATTGTGATCTGGATTATCCTGTTGACCTGCAGAAATTGCTTATCCTTACTGTGGAGCAAGGCGCCTCTGATCTCCACTTGACAGCCGGAGCGCCTCCCACTGCCAGAACTTACGGCAAGTTAATACCTTTTGATTTACCAAAATTGAGCCCCAATGATGTGGAAAACCTGGTGTTTCCTGTTATTGATCCACAACAACGCCAGGAGTTTGTGGAAAAATGGGAGCTTGATTTTTCTTATTCCATAGATGGTCTCAGCCGCTTTCGTGGCAACATAATGCGGCAGAGGGGAAGCATTGCTGTGGCACTGCGTGTGATACCCTATCAGATTCCCCCTATCGATTCCCTCAATTTGCCGGCTTGTATTACAGAGCTATGCAATCTGCCCAGAGGGCTGATCCTGGTCACAGGCCCTACAGGAAGCGGAAAGTCAACAACACTAGCAGCTATGATCAACTATATAAACGAAAATCGCAGCTTGAATATAGTTACTGTGGAGCAGCCTATCGAGTTTCTGCACCGGCATAAAAAATCGATAGTCAAGCAAAGAGAGGTGGGTTCAGATACCCATTCATTTGGAGATGCGTTAAAACATGTGCTGCGCCACGATCCTGATGTCATCCTGATCGGTGAGATGCGTGACGTTGAGAGCATCTCGATAGCACTGACTGCAGCGGAAACAGGACACCTGGTATTGTCCACACTTCATACACAAACCGCACCTTTGGCAGTCCATCGCATTATCGATGTCTTTCAGGAACATATGCAGAATCAGGTACGCCAGCAGTTAGCAGATGCGCTACAAGGAATTATATCCCAGCAGCTGCTACCCCATCCAGACGGTCAGGGGATGTCCATGGCGGCTGAAGTATTGCTGGCTAATAGCGCTGTGCGCAATATGATCCGTGATGAGAAGGAATATCAGCTATATACCGTTATTCAAACAGGGCATAAACAGGGAATGAGAACAATGGACCAGGCCCTGGCCGAACTATACAGGGAGGGTAAGGTCTCCAGGGAAATGGCATTTACGCGCTGTGTTTCCCAACCGGAGTTGGAACGCCTGCTCGGTAAAAGTATAACCTCCAGAAAGGTGTGAGCCAATGGGTCTCTATTCCTATGAAGTTGTGGACAGGATAGGAAGGTCTGGCAGCGGCCAGATGGCAGCTGACGACGAGATGTTAGTGGCGGAAAAGCTCCGCAATATGGGATTGACTGTGTTGGACATCAATGAGGTGCGCCAGTCTCCTTTCAGCACCCTTTTCAAGAGAAAACCGAAAGTGGGTATCGGCCCTCTTCACCAGGCAACTGCAGACACTCCTGGAAGCCGGCGTTCCTTTGACCAGGGCATTGTATACCTTGAGCAACCAGGTTGCCAATCGGGGCTTAGGCGAAGTGCTAGGTGAGGTAGCTCAACTTGTGGACAGCGGGATGAGTTTTTCCGATTCCTTAAGCAACCACCCTGATGTTTTTCCATCCCTTTTTGTGAATATGGTCAGATCAGGTGAGGCCAGCGGCAATCTCGATGAGATTTTAAAACAGCTTGCCGGACAGATGGAGCGGGAAAAAAGTCTGAGGGACAATATTAAATCAGCAACCTTTTATCCTATTGTGGTTTTGGTTTTTGCTCTTATAGTGGTTTTGGCTATGCTGATCTTTATTGTGCCCGTCTTTTTGAATATGTTTCCTCCTGGTATGGCGTTGCCACTGCCAACCAGGATTGTTATGGGTATCTCCGATTCAATTTTTAACTACTGGTATTTATATATTATTGTTACTATCGCTATCGTTTACGGTGTCCGCTATTACTTGCGAACCCCGTCAGGGAGTCGTGCCTGGGATAAGATCAGATTCAAGCTGCCTGCATTCGGCCCCCTTCTTTACCGCACAGTGATGGCCCGCTTTACCAATGTCATGGCAACCCTCCTGTCGGGAGGTATCCCTGCACTGCAGGCTCTGGAGACAGCAGGCCCTGCTTCGGGGAGTATTATGGTGGCAGAAGCAGTGGAGAAGACCAGTGAGAAGATCCAAGAAGGAAAGAATTTAGCTGATCCCCTGGGGGAAAGCGGGGTTTTCCCACCCATGGTGGTACAGATGGTCGCTGTCGGGGAGGAGTCAGGTAACCTGCCTGAGATGCTGAGCCGTGTTTCCGGATTTTACGATGAAGAGGTGGCTACAATGTCTAAAGGGCTGGCCTCGGTCATCGAGCCCCTGCTGATTATTGTTGTGGGTTGCATTGTTGGATTTATGGTAATTTCCATGTACCTTCCTATGTTCATTGCAACTACCTCAGTAGGAGGATAAAGATGCCGAACAACAGTGTCTCTAAAGCTAAAGCATTACAGCCCGGACTTGATGAAGCGATCTTAGGCTATCTCGATGATCGGTGCGAAGAAAACCTGCGCCAGGTCTTTATAGCCGGCAGCGCACTGGTACACCATTATGGAGGCCTTTACTCAGGGAACTGTCTTTCAGAAGATATCATCCAAGCGGGCTATGAGGGCCTCATGAAAGCGGTACAACGTTTCGATCCCCATAGAGGTGTTCGCTTTGTTACCTTTGCCTCCCATTATATTATGGGAGAGATGAAACACTATCTGCGCCAAGAGGTTTCCTTTGACCGCCCGGGATGGGTGGCGGACCTGCAATCCTATATCTATCAGACAATAGAGGAGCTATCACAAAAAACAGGAGAACCCCCAACAATGGATGAGATTGCAGAAGAGGTCAATATCCGTAAAGAAGGTGTCGCCCAGGCACTGCAGGCAGGATATGTCAGCTTAGATGATCTTGATCTGAAACAGGTCAAACATCTCAACTATGAAAGCTTCCAACTGCCTATCGAAGATAAGATCGCAGTGCGGCAGGCTGTGGAGCGTTTAAGCGAACTGCAGCGCCAGGTGATCTACCTGATCTTCTACCGTGATCTGACACAGCAAGAGGCTGCAGAGCAAATAGGCATCGGCCAGCGCCGGGTTTCCCGCCTGATGCACAGAGGGCTGGAGAGCATGGCAGAGTATCTTTCCTGAGACCCAGGGGATCGGAGTACGTTGTTGGATAAGACCGGGTTTAATCTGGGATTAAGGGTAAGGGGGCGAAGATTCGTGAAACAGTTGTTTAAAGAAAAAAAAGGCTCAGCAATCATAACTGTGCTCATTGTGATGGGCGTCCTGACCCTTTTGGGTACCGCCATTCTGCAGTATAGTGTGAACGATAACCTGCAGGTGTTCAATGATGAGAAACGCATGCAGGCTCATTATCTGGCCAGGTCTGGGGCAGAGGCTGTGGCGGATTATATTATAAACCACCCGTATGAAGTAGATGAACTTGTGGGGAAGGCAGCTAAACCTGTAGAACCTGATGAGGAGACATTACAGGCGACATTAAAAGGGACATTTGATGTCGTAGTAACCAAGTCGGGCGATGGTTATTTGATAACATCGACTGGGTATGTTGATGGTTTTGAAAGAACGGTGAAGTTGACAATGTTGCCTTATGGTCAGGGGTACGGCTTGGGCGAATTTGCAGTTTTTTGCAATAGCGGAATTGATCTTAAACAAAATACAACAATTGTGGGAAATGTAGGAACTAATGCAACAGAAAAGGGAAGTATTACTTGCAATGGAAAGTATACTATAAATGGAGATGTGCTGGTTGGGCCAGGGGGTGACCCTGATGATGTAATAGCTGGTGATCACACTATAAATGGAGAAACAGGCCAACTGGATTCGGAAATAAAATATCAGGTGCCGGAATTCCCTGCGTTTCCTGATTTGGATGACAAGGGCTCAATAGAACTTGGTAACGAAGGTAGTGACATAATTAGCAATGATGGATACTACCAGAAAATTGAGCTTGGTAATGGGAGCAAATTAACAATAGATGTTGGTAGTGATGTTCGGAATGTCGTTGTGGAAAACCTGATTGTTGAGGGAGATATAGAAATAAAGGGAGACGGATGTTTGAATCTCTATGTTACCGATCTAGAACCGATCAATGGAAATATTAATATAGATGGTAATGTAAATGCACTGATGATGTACTATACAGGGAACAAGATAACTATGAAAAAAGAAATAGAGTTTTGTGGTACTATATTTGCTCAAGGTGATCTTACGATGTATGAGTAAAATCTTAGTG
>DIQC01000099.1:18307-18508 GCA_002426495.1 Thermacetogenium sp. UBA5472 | reverse complement strand
GACACTGGATATCGAGATGCCGCAGATGGATGGAGTAGAGTTCCTGCGCCGGTTGATGCCCCGGCATCCCCTTCCTGTAGTGGTGGTCAGCGCCCTTACTCAAAAGGGCGCTGCACTTACTATAGAAGCCTTAGAGGCGGGGGCAGTGGATGTTGTGCCTAAACCGAGGTTGGATGTTGCCAGGGGATTGAATGAGATGAT
>DIQC01000099.1:17853-18181 GCA_002426495.1 Thermacetogenium sp. UBA5472 | reverse complement strand
GCCAGGGGATTGAATGAGATGATGAAAGAACTACGAGAAACGGTTAAAAACGCCGCATCTGCCAATGTACAGACTTATAAGAGGAGAAGGCGGGTGGCTGTGCAACAAAAGCGGCTCAATAGTCGCCCTTTGGCAGAGTCCACAGATAAGGTTATAGCGATCGGGGCTTCTACAGGGGGGACTGAGGCGATCCGCATGATTTTGAGGGGTTTTCCACCAAATATGCCAGGTGTTGTGGTCGTCCAACACATGCCCCCAGGCTTTACTAAGCACTTTGCCGAGCACTTAAATGGTATCTGTGGGATGGAGGTCAGAGAGGCATGCAATA
>DIQC01000099.1:16352-17806 GCA_002426495.1 Thermacetogenium sp. UBA5472 | reverse complement strand
CATGACCGGAGGATTGTGCTCTTCGACGCAAAAGGCTGCCCGGCCCCGATCGCCACGGTGACTACCGACCGGGCGACGGTGGAGGAGGTCAGAGAGGCATGCAATAGGGACCGGGTGCTGCCCGGCCGTGTACTGATCGCCCCTGGAAATCTCCATATGTCTGTAAGGCGGTCGGGGGGGATTTACAGGGTAGCCTGCGAGCCGGGGGAAAAGGTTTGTGGGCACTGTCCCTCAGTGGAGGTTCTCTTCCAGTCGGTTGCCCGTTATGTCGGGGCCAATGCTGTGGGTGTCATTCTTACAGGCATGGGAAGTGATGGTGCAGAGGGGATGCTGGCTATGCGTAAGGCCGGGATACGCACCATTGCCCAGGATGAGGCAACATCAGTTGTTTACGGTATGCCCAAGGCTGCCTATGAGAGGGGAGGAGTGGATGCTGTGCTTCCTCTCGACCAAATACCAAAGGCGATCATGAGCCTGCTTTGTGATACAGATAAATATAACAGTTATTAAAAAGGCTTTTTTAGTGAAAAGGTAGAATAATTAGCCAGAGAAAGGAGGTGAAAGGAAAATGATCAATATGATGGGTATACAGGGAACTAAGAGTAACATCGCCTGTCAAAAGGGTGGAGCGGCTAGTAAGGGTTTGGAAGGAATCGAGTTTTCTGATCTGCTGCGTTCATTAGATGAAGCCGGGAAATGGCAGAACCAGTGGAAGGATGACCTTAATGTAGATGGCAGTTCAGGGGAAGAGTTGCTGAGCAGTATCAATGATCTGCTTCCCAATACCATGCCAGATAATTTTCCCGATCTGCTTTTTAATAACCTAGCAGCTCTGGTCGATGCGGAATTTGGCTCATCTACTAGTTCAGAAAAACAGCTGCTTACAGCTGAGCAGTTGACTGTAGCCCTGGAAGAGCTGGCCGGTGTTTTGGATGGTGTACAGAACGGTGGGTTTTCCGATGGGAATGAGGCGGGTGAGCGTCTGCTTTCTCTGCTTGAGGCTGCGGATCAACCGATCACTGTTCAAGAGGATGCGCTCAAGGCGTTGCTTTCCTTGCTGGGCAGTGAAAAAACTGAAACATCAAAGGTTACTGGAATGCAGGCTGTTTCACAGGGGGGCAGCGCTACTGGTGCGGCTGCAGGTACAGCTGCTGGCACTCAGCAGATAGAACAGTTGCCAGTAACACCAGAACCAGGAAAGCTGTCTGCAGCAGAACCACATTCATCATCAAAAACTGCTGCCCAGGGTAATGAGCTGATCGATGTCTCCAAAAGTGTTGTTACAGGTGAGGCGATGTCTAAAGAGGCCGATACTGCCTTGATTATAGAAGGACTGGCCAAACAGGTAAAAGGGAAGACCGGGGAAGGAACAGATACTGTAACCATCTCTGAGCGATCAGCTGCCAGTGAGGTGCCTGCCAGCAAACGAGCAGCCCCTACAGCCGCGGAATTTC
>DIQC01000099.1:10226-16137 GCA_002426495.1 Thermacetogenium sp. UBA5472 | reverse complement strand
AAGTCTGAAGTAAAAAGTCCCACCAGTTTCTTGATTAATGAAGGCCTCAACGAGGGCCTCAACAGTAGAAGTGCTCCCATTCAAACAGGCTCTGCACAGCAGTCCTTTGCAGTCAGCAGGGCAGCACCAGTGATGGAGAGTGCAGTACTCGAACAGGTGATACAGGCCATTGAGAGCAGCAGCCTGACTACAGACAAAAACATGCATATGCTGAGCATCTCACTGAAACCCGAATACCTGGGCGAGTTGAAGCTGGTGATCACTGTGGAGCACGGTATTGTCAACGCTCATTTCCTGGCCCAAAATCAGATGACAGCCAACCTGATCGACTCCCAGCTCCCGGATCTGAAGCAGTCACTTAGCCAGCAGGGGGTTTCCTGGCAGGATGTGACGGTTTCTGTGGATACCGGCAGCACGAGCACTCACTCAGAGCAGGGGGCAGAGCAGGGGATGGATCAGCAGTGGGTAGGAAACGGAGGTTTCACTGCAGGAGAAGAGGATTTTTTGGAGCCCTATTCCAATAAGGGCTGGGGAATGATCAATTATGTGGTTTGAGGATAAAAGCAGCGGTGTGATGTCAAGTAGGTAATTGGAAATTTACGTCCGAATCGGCTGCTGCTCATGGTATACAAAGGAGGTGAGGAAATGCCGATCAGTGATGTTACTCAGGCAGCTTCTGCTTCAGCTTCAGCTCAGCAGACGACAAGTTCTCAAATGCTGGGACAGGATGGCTTCTTTAAACTCCTGGTTGCACAGATGCAGCTCCAGGATCCGCTTTCGCCAATGGATAGCAATGATTTGACAGCACAGATGGCCCAGCTGTCATCTTTGGAACAGTTAACAGATCTCAAAGAAAATACGGGTATGCTGGTTTTGCTGTTGAATAGCAGCATAGCCCAGCAGTCAATGCTTTTCGCCGCCAATATGCTGGGCAGGGGTGTTGTCGCTGTTGATCCGGAATCCAATGAGGAAATAAGTGGGACAGTTCAGGGATACCAGATCAAGGATGAGCAGATCGTTTTTGATGTAGATGGGGTAGAGGTCCCTGCTTCCTGGATTATCAAGGCAACCCACGTCGGGAGTGAAGGATAGTTGGTAGATAAGATCTATTTTCCAGAATCGATCCTGCCGCAGCAGAAGGGGCAGGCAAAAAGGCCTCAGGAGCCGGGTAGCTCATTTGAGGATGTTCTGGCCAAAAGGGTAAAGTTCTCCGGCCATGCCCAGGATATGGTCAGCAGGAGGCAGATTGACCTATCACCTAGTCATATACAGCGTATCAATGATGCTGTAAACAAGGCAGAGGAGAAGGGCGCCCGGGATTCGTTGGTTTTAATTGATGGCATTGCTCTGGTAGTGAGCGTCAAGAACAGAACGGTGATCACTGCGGTGGATCAACCGCATATGAAGGGAAAGGTTTTCACAAATATCGACAGCGCGGTTATCGCTTAAAAATAAAATCTGAATGAGAGTATGGGCTGGACCTCGAGGAGGAGGCCCTGGGCCAGGATCGAATATACTGGTTCCTCTCATAATTAGGAGGTCATTTATTATGATGTCATCCCTTTTTGCTGCTGTGTCAGGACTCAAGGCACACCAGGAACGAATGGATGTTGTTGGTAATAATATTGCTAATGTTAATACAACCGGATTCAAGAAGAGCAGGGTTACCTTTGCCGATATGCTCTACCATACCAGCAGGGGAGCCAGCCGACCTGTTGATGGCGGCCGAGGAGGCATAAACCCTATGCAGAAGGGCCCTGGGGTGAGTGTGGCCAGTATTGACACCATTTTCGCTGGTAGCAATCTGCAGGATACCGGGAAAGAAACCGATCTCGGTATCAGTGGGGATGGTTTCTTTATAGTCAGCGATGGTCAGCAGGATTATTTTACAAGGGCAGGAAATTTTAATTTTGACGAAGAGGGCAACCTGGTTAGTTTATTAACAGGGATGAGGGTACAGGGATGGACCGCTGTTGATGGTGACATCAATAGCAGTGCAGCCATCGGGAATATCAATATACCGACACAGGGATTGTCAGTGCCGGCAAAGCCCACTACAACTATCGACTATGCCGGGAATTTGGATGCCGGTGCGAATGGGACACTTCTCTTTGCTAATGGCACAGGTACAGCCACTTTTGAAGTAACTGATGCTGGTGGGAATACCGCTAAGCTAAAGCTGACAATGGAGGCCACCGACTCCTTTAACACCTATAACTGGTCGATCACCTCTGATGACCCTGATGTGGAAGTTGAGGGGAGTGGGACACTTACTCTGGGCAATGACGGAAAAGTTACTGCGTCAACAGGCAGTGTGACAGTGGAGCTAGTTGGGGGTGACCTGACAATCAGTCCGCCGGCTGACGGAGGATCACCAGAGCAGTTTACAATTGATAGCTTACCTATCACCATCGAATCACTCGACTTTACACCAGCTGCATCCAGAGTTGCCCGCCAAACGGTTTGTGATTCCCTGGGGGATGAGTATACAGTGACAACAACCTTTACCAGGGTAGGAAATAGTCAATGGGACTGGGCGGCAGAAGTGACCAAGTCAACTCCTACCGGCATAATCGATATCACGCCCACACCGGAAGGTTCTGGCACGATCACCATCGATGCCAGCGGCAAATGCAGTGGAACGGGGGACGAGACCATCGAATTCACCCCTGACAATGGGGCACTGGATGTGGTAATCACGCCTCATTTTCAGGACGTGACACAGTATGCAGACAAGAGCTCTGTTACTGTAAGGTACCAGGATGGCTATAAGAATGGCTCTCTACAAAGCTATAACTTTGACAACACAGGCACGATCGTCGGGGTATTCTCCAATGGCACAACCCAGGCCTTGGCACAGATCGCTCTGGCCAATTTCTCGAATCCGGCTGGGCTGTCTCAAGAAGGGGATTCAATGTTTTCCCATTCCAGCAACTCCGGGCAACCGGTTGTCGGGGAGTCTGGGATCGGCGGCCTGGGGGCGATCAGACCCGGCTCTCTGGAATCGTCCAATGTTGACATTGCCTCAGAGTTTACAGACCTGATCATTACCCAGCGGGGGTTCCAGGCTAACTCCCGAGTGATCACAACATCTGATGAGATGCTGCAGGAACTGGTCAATCTGAAAAGATAGCTGATATAAGCAAGTGGATAACTATGGTTGAATAAAGAAGATCGCCTAAAGGGATTCCTGCAGGCGGTCTTCTTAGTTGGCTCAGCGTGACACGGGGATGTGCACTGGGGACGGGGGTCGTGACACGGGGACATCGGGGGGTCGCGGGGACGGTTCTTGTGATTGGTCCAGGTACAAAGTCGGTTGTGGAGGGGGAAGGGCACCGCCCATCCGATCTAGGCTGCATCGCAATGGGTCCATCAGGGGGAAGGTTCCTGTGAAAGCACGGGAGTAAATGATATTTTCATCCATTCTCCTGTGCCAGGCACTGTCATGGTTGTTAATGTGAAAGTACGGGAATAAATGGATCCTTTCATCCATTTTGCTGTGTCAAATATTGTCATGGTTGTTCTTTTGACACAGGAGAACCGTTTCCTTGCTTTACTAGTGCTTCACTTCAATTCCGCCCAGCACTGCCAGGGCTTTGATAACCAGCTTTTTCTGGGATTCCGGGTCACCTATGTACGTTGTTTGTTTGTTGGCGATGATCCCTCCGGCTTCTTCCTGCAAAAAGGTTACTCCCCCCAGGACAGCTGTTCCTTCGCTGATTACGGTTACATCTCTAGGCACACGGATATCAATTCCGCCCATAATGACCATCAGGTTTAAATCTACTTGGCGTTCGGGAAATTCCGCCACAGTGATGTCCATATCAACTCCACCCATCACAGCGTATACATTGGAATCATCCAGTTTCCAACCCTTATTTTTAAACTCTAGACCGCTCATTACCGCCCAATGGGTGCCTCCTGAACCAGACATATTTTTTGCTCCTCGAATCAGAATCCAGCCGATGAAGATCACCACAAGGGGCCAAAACACATTCCATAAAATAGATAGGTCAAAATCAAACAGCTCAAGATTCCGGCCTAGAATAAGTAGTCCGATCGCCAATAAAATCAGTCCGGTTATAATGCTGCTGGCATAGATTGTTTTTTCTCCATTCCGACTATCTTTGTTTACAAATTCCTGCCCCATTACATCAAATCCCCACAGGATCAGGATTATCGGCCAATAGGTTACTACTAAATCGCCCAGCTCAATGCTGGTCAAACCCAAATTGTTAAGTAAAAAGATAAAACCGATGACCACTATCAATCCACCAACAAAGATCATGCTTTTTCCTCTCATTTTTTCCTCCTCAATGTGGTAGTTCTATTATCTTCTTTTCGTATTAAATGGTCAATAAAAAAGCCGCAGCAATCTGCGGCTTTATCTAGTTTTATTGAACTAGAACCATTCCAGCCGAGGAATAACTTCGAAAACCTCTCTTTATCAGATATTCGCAGTAATCAGTGCATAGACGGCTCAACAAATCCGATTACTCGGTGTCTGTGCCCATCGGCTTCATTTGTCTCGAAACATACATAATGAGTATGATATCCTTTGGGGAGGGAGATAGCCGGCCCGGTCATTGAAAAATAGGCATGGGTATGGCCGCGGTCAAAGGTGGTAACCCCACGTTTGTCATGTATATGGCTGCCGCATCTGCAGGCAGCGGTGTGCCGGTAACTCCTGGATGCAGGTGAGCGTGTTCTAGATTGCAGGTGGTTTTTCCACCATGAGCGTGTACATGGGCGTGGTAATCATAGGAGGAAGCTCCCTGAGATTCATATTTTGTTGACATTAATATCACTCCCTATCTCTTTATTTTAAATGTTGAATTATTTGTCATTATCTAAAGCATCTAAAGCGGGGAATCGATCGTAACCGGTCTATGGGTTTCTTCTCGGGACGCGGAACATCCGCCCGGGATAAATAAAATAGGTAGAGTTGTCATTCGGGATGTGTCACAGTTGTTTTCGGATATCTCGACCGCTATATATAATACGGACAATGCTGACACTGTTCTTTTCCTCCATCGGAAGATAGAACACAAGGTAATTATTTACGGGTACAAAACGAAGTCCTTGACTTTGCCACGGTTCTTCATCATAAATCCTATGGCGTAATGGCATATCGTTTAATGATCGTATTTCTTTCATAATTCGCTGTACCTGTCTACCGGCAGTTTCAGGTTCCAACAAATTATATGCAATATACTCAAAAATGTTTCTTAAGTCCTGCTTAGCTTGAGTTGAATACTCTACAGTCCAACTCATATGCCATAATCTCTCCTCATTTCTTCTTCAACGGTTTGAAGTGAGCAAGTCTTTCCTTTTCTTATATCATCCATACCTTTTTCGATTTCAGTATCGAACTGTTCCTTTGTCAAAGAGGAGTATGCCAATGGTTTTTTCTGCGGCAGTTTTATTTCAAAAGGAATGCCCTGTTGCAGAACAATTTGTCTTAAAAACATACTTACAGCGTTGGACATGGGAATACCAAGTTGAGAAAGCACTTTTTCTGCCTGCTCTTTGACCTCTGGCTCAACACGAGCAAATACACTTGATGTTTTTGCCATACGAATCGTCTCCTTTTATTATCAGCATACCTCATTTGATTGCGATATGCAAGCGTTTAGCAAAGCTTTTGTAATATCCCTCAACATTAATACCACACGCTCAGCAGTTCGCTGTCTCCAATCGCCCTTCGCCTCCGGTGCGGCTTCTTGGACAGCTATCGCACTCCTCCTTGCTTATACCGCAGCCGATTAACCAGAGAGACTGCTGCCGCTCCCAAGCCGGCAATTTTCAACAGCCACCCTATTGGTGTACCTGCATAGGGGAGCCAGGTGATAAGTCCAATAAGAATTGCTCCTAATAGAGTAGACAAGTAGAGTTCCGGCTGTTCTCTGCC
>DIQC01000099.1:0-10034 GCA_002426495.1 Thermacetogenium sp. UBA5472 | reverse complement strand
GCGCAGGCCAGGGCCAGCCAGAGTATGCCCGCCAGGGGGATACCCAGTATGGTGATGATCAGCAGAATGGTTGTTGGTACAGCGAGGAAGGCGATCAAAGTTCCCCATAAAAAGCTTGGCAGGGGATGAACAGCCAGTTCATCAGCAGTCTTTGTAGTTGCTCTCGGGAAAAGAATACTTACAATAACAAGCACAACAGCTGTCAGAAGGAGAGTTGCCAGGCGCCACCAAAATATTGGAGAGAGGGGGCTTGGGAATGGATGTCCTGTTATCCACTGGTCTATCTGACCCCCTATGACCTGTTTTAGGGTCAAGCTTACTTCACCGCCAGCTACTACAGCACCAGGGTCTTTATCCAGCGGGCCTCCGACAACGACTGTATCTCCGTCGATCTGAGCATCGGATTTAAGGTGCACAGGTCCGCCTACTACCACCAGATCACCTGTTATCTGACCACTGACTGTAGCTGGTCCACCTATGACTACAACATCCCAGGTGGTTCCATTGATCGATGCCGGCCCTCCTATAGTTACAACACTGCCCGCTTTCCCATTTATTTCCGTGGTCCCAAGAATTGTTACAACATCTTGCCAGACTTCTCCGTCAACACGAGTGGATCCGAACAGAACCACTGTGCTGTTTACCTGCTCCCCTTCTGGGACATGGATCTCTCCTCCAGATGTCACCAAGTCTTGGGCGATAGCAGTTGAGGGGCCAAGACAGGCAATAGCTACGAAAGCCATGAGAAAAAGGACACAGGCAAATATTTTACTCTTCCTTTTCATGATCATTTTTCTCCCTTCCATCGTTAGTATCTTCAGGCTGTTGTTCCTCTGTTCTATTGGAATGTGAGATGCCAGACCCCTTCCCGTGTCTCGGCTGTTCATTTGAACCGCCGGAGTGGTCAGATTCAGCCTGTTCAGCTGTGTCTAGTAAATTGTCATTATTTTTCCTAGTATTGTCATCTTTGTTTTTGCTCTTGAACCATGGCCGATCAGTGCCGAAGCGTGTTGCCAGAGCGGTACCCATACCGAATAGAGCAGCCAGCGGCCAAATGAGCCAGCCAACCAAAGGCACGGCTTTGATGATCCAGATGAGTGCGATACCTTTTAATCCCTGAATAAGCGGCCTTTCGTCTACAAAGCGCAGCCACCTGTCCCCAAGAGCATTATCCAGCTGCTGCCCGGCGAATAAAGCCATAACCACAAAACCGATGATCACCACAACGGGCAGACAAATTGCTGCGAGAATAGCAACAGGAATGCCGATGATGGTCAGGACAAGTGCCAGCAGTACAACCGGAAGGGCTGCCCACCCCAGCAGGCCGATCCCTAATTGGCGGAGCGGCTCTGTCTCCATGCTGTTCTTCATGGCATTCAGGTTCTTGGGGAAAACAGCCACAGCTGCTGCAGTTAGGGCAAGCAGTCCAAGTAGGGAGATCAGCCATCCTGAAAAACGGCCCCAGGGACTGAGATGATGAAAACCAAAACTGTAATCATAATTGTGATGGTAGGGGTATGAGAACCGGGAGTCTCCCGTACCTGTGATCCCCTCCTGTGAGGTGATCCTGCCAGCTACAGATGCCCCGTCATCCCTTTGAATGTTCCCAGCGAACGTAGTGACATCACCGGTCACAAGGGATCCGGAGTGGAGCCGGATATTGCCCGCCATCGCTGTCACATCTCCGTAAACCTTGCCTCTCACATCGATGTTCCCGCTCATGGCCACCACATCGCCCCTGATCTGTTCATCGGGGTTAATGGTGATGTTGCCGGTAAACTGCACCACATCACCTTGGTAAATTTGGGTTTCCACTGTGTCCTGCTGGGTTTCGGTTTGGGCAAAGGATAAAGCAGGTATCATGCAGAAGGCCAACAGGAGTAGTAGAGCCAGCCTATATTTATACTTTCTTGACACAATAATCCTCTCCTTAATTAACTGTTTTGGTTTTTGATCTTTATATCGTTCCCCAGCATTCTGCCTAAGAGCAGGCTGGAAATGAATCCTGCAGCCAGTATAACTGCCCAGGTCGTAGGGGGTAGTGCCCTGATGATAACAAAGAGCGTTTCGCTCAAGGAACACATGAAGAGGAGCTTTTGCTGCAGTCCGGTGAGCACTGCTGCCAAAAATGTTCCCGGGCTGCTTCCCACCTGATAAAGCCCCAATATTAGAGGTGCTGGCAAGAGGCCAAGGGCGGCTTCCATAATAATCCTGATGCTCTGAGCAGCAGTATGGAACAACGGCTGCCCTGCTCCGATCAGCAGCCAAATGGAAATACTGAAAGCCAGCAGGAAGATGCCTGTCAGTGACAGAGTCAGATTTCGCAGGCTCCAGGAGCTTTTTTCCGTCTGCAAATCCGCAGCTTTATTATGTTCCTGGTTTTTGATGGTTTGCAGGACAGACTCTGTAAACCCTTGCCCCGGGTTCTCTTCGGGAAGCTCAAGCAGATTGAACATCCCCTCCCACTGCATCAACTCCCGGCGGCAATCGGGACAGGCGTCCAGGTGCTGTCTGAACTGTTTCTCAGCTTCCTCTGCCAGTTCTCCATCCAGGTAGTCTAGTATTTTGTCTTTATAAAAAGAGCATTTGTCTGTCATCTGTCATCACTCCTCTGCTCCAGCAAGGGATCCAATATTTCTCGGAGCATCAAGCGCCCCCGACGAATTCTGGTTTTGACTGTGTTCAGCGGAAGCTCCAGCGTGCTGGCTATCTCTTTGTAGCTGAGATCCTGGAAGTGCCGCAGCACGATGGCTGTCCGGTATTCCCAGGGTAGTGAGGCCACAGCTTCCTCCACAATCTGTTTTATATCTTTAGCCTCTGAGATGGATTCCGGGGAAAAGCGTTGGTCAGCAGCCACAGTTGTTTCATCAAAAGGAATTGGGATGGCTTCCCCTTCCCGTTTCCGCCGGCGCCAGCAGTCACGGGTAGTATTCGCTGTTATCGTGTAGAGCCAGGGAAGAAAATCAGCATCTTTCCGGTAGCTGGGCAGTGCCCTGTAAACTCGTAGAAGAACTTCCTGAGCCACATCCCGGCCTTCTTCCCGGTCCCCCAGCAGGCGCACAGCCATTGTATAAACCTTATTTTGATAGCGGTCCACCAGCTCGGCGAAAGCTGTCTCATCACCCTGCTGGCTTAATATGATCAATTCTGCATCTGGCCGGGCCATTGGACTCCTCCCTGGTCTTTCTATATGGTAGTACGCAGAAAAAAACGAAAAGTTTCATAAAGTTTATCATGGATGCTCCAAGTTTGTCCTATTGTGCTATTATTTTAATGTTAGCAGCCTTCGCTCAAGTAGATGTGTGCCTTTTGGGGATAGAAACATAATAGCAGTTAATTATAGTGGTGGTGAGGTATAAGGCTGTCAACAAAAAGTGTGCGTTAATATCAGTTACCATGTTTCAAAACAAGCCTGACCCCGTTAGATAGAAAGGTGAGCTTTTGGGGAAGAGGAGACAAGAATGAAACATATATTTATCATTAATCCGGCAGCACGTCCGGAAAACGCATATGATGAGAAAAAGTTCGCTGCTGAAATATATTGGAAAACTAGATTATGAAATTTATGTAACAAGAGCAAGAGGGGATGCTACGAGATTTATTAAAAAGTGGTGCAGTACCCATTGGAAGAAAGTCAGAGTATATGCTTGTGGGGGAGATGGAACACTCAATGAAGTTGTAAATGGAATAGCCGGTTTTAAACAGGCGAGTGTGACATGTTATCCTTGTGAGCAGCATGGATATTGATAATAAAGCAAGCCTTGTGGGCGTTACGCCGGAAACCATATTTCCAGTCTAGTGTATGCAACAGGAAGCGTCCCCAGTGCATACCAGTGCATATCAGTTAAGACCGGAGTGTGGCCTTTATTCTTATTTTATTTAACAGCAGTTCCAGTGCATCATGGATATTATTGACAACGATATCCGCTTCTTTTACTGTTATCTGTGCAGCCCCTTCCCCACCGATCACAACTATGCCCAGGGCGGCTTTTTTAAGCATTAAGCTGTCATTCGCTCCATTCCCTATTGCCACTACATTTGCAGCTCCCAGCGAATCGATGAATTGCTCCTTTTCTAATGTGCCATTAGAGTTGTTTAATACCTTTATTTCGCACTGAAACTTTTTGCATTTTTGTCGGACCGTGCCGAAGGTATCTGCTGTGATCACATAGATATTCAGCTCAGCTGCCAGTTGGTTCAATTCCTCTTCCACACCTTTGATCAGACTGCCGTCAAAGGCAATGGTGCCATTGTAGTCGAGGACCAGGTGCTGTAAATTTAATTCTCCTCTGCCTGGTATATCTATTACGATCAATGGTATCACCTCTCTTATATTCCACATAATGTGCATTGTGTACTGGTACAGAGCTCCCCCATATAGTATACAAGTGAGCTGCAGGGTGGTGTGGTAATTAATCATTATTTCCTCTTGCAGTGTGCGATTTCCTTCGCCAATAAAAAATTAAATTATTGGGAAAACGCAGTTGCCTGTTATGCAGTGGGGACGGTTCCAATTGCATTGGTTCAATGATCAATAGTCGGGGCTACTACTTTGACTGTTGTTTACTGTGTTTCTCTTATATTGGCGCAATAACCAATGCATAGATGACCCAACAAATCCCCGTCCCCGCGTCATGCCCTTGTGTCACGACCCCCGTCCCCCTGTCACGCTTTGAGATGTAGGAAGTAGTGGCGTCGGTCTGATAATTACCGGCGCCTTTTTACATAATAAGAAGGAATATAAAAAACAGATATAAAGGTGGTGCTCATGAAACATTCTGAGAAGCCTAATAGGCTCATAGAAGAAAAAAGCCCTTACCTGCTGCAGCACGCCCACAATCCAGTTGATTGGTTTCCCTGGGGTGATGAAGCCTTTCAGAAAGCAGGTGCAGAGGATAAACCGATATTTTTATCGATCGGGTATTCTACCTGCCACTGGTGCCACGTCATGGAAAGGGAGTCTTTTGAGGATGAGGAAGTCGCTGACATTCTCAATAAGGGTTTTATTTCGATCAAGGTAGACCGGGAGGAAAGGCCTGATATCGATAGCGTGTATATGGCTGTCTGCCAGGGCTTGACCGGGAGTGGGGGGTGGCCGTTGACTGTTTTCCTTACACCTGACCGCATCCCCTTTTTTGCAGGAACCTACTACCCCAAGCATTCCCGTTATGGGAGGCCGGGGCTCATTGAGCTGTTAAATATGATCAGGGAAAAGTGGGAAACTGACCGGGAGCAGCTAGAGGGGTTGGGGAAGCAGATCAGCAATATTGTCGAAGCGCAGTTGGGAAAGAGTGCTCCCGGAGAACCTGGCTCTGAGCTTCTGCACAGTTGCTACCGCACGATGGAAAAGACATTTGACCCTGTTTACGGTGGGTTTGGGGGTGCGCCTAAGTTTCCTACTCCACATCATCTTCTCTTTTTGTTGCGTTATTGGAAGCGGTTTGGGGAGGTGCATGCCCTGGAGATGGTGGAACGGACATTGCTCGGCATGCACTGTGGTGGTATTTTCGACCACATCGGTTTTGGGTTTTCTCGCTATTCTACAGAACAAAAGTGGTTGGTGCCTCATTTTGAAAAGATGCTCTATGACAATGCCCTGCTTGCTCTTGCCTATCTGGAAGCTTATCAGGCAACCCACAAGGAGTATTATGCCTCCATAGCTAGGGCTATTTTTGCATATGTTTTGCGTGATATGACTTCTCCGGAAGGGGGCTTTTACACGGCTGAGGATGCGGATTCTGAAGGTGTGGAAGGGAAGTTCTATCTGTGGACACCCCAAGAGGTGAAGGATGTTCTGGGGGATGAGGATGGGGAGTATTTTTGCGGTTTGTACGACATCAGTGAGCAGGGTAATTTTGAGGAGAAGAACATCCCCAATCTGTTGGATCAGGTCTTAAAGAAAGAGACGAGCCAGGTAGGGATCCCCCTGCAGGATGAGAGGGTGGACGGCCTTCGCCGAAAGCTCTTTGCCGCCAGGGAAAAACGGGTTCACCCCTTTAAGGATGACAAAATTCTCACCTCTTGGAATGGCTTGATGATCGCTGCTCTGGCCAGGGGTGCATGGGTATTGGGGGATGAACAATACTCCCGGGCTGCGGAAAAGGCGGTGCGATTTATACTCGATCATTTGCGCAGTAAAGAGAGAAGGCTTTTGGCCCGCTACCGTGATGGTGAAGCGGCATTTCCTGCTTACCTGGATGACTATGCCTTTCTGTCCTGGGGTTTAATTGAGCTCTATACGGCTACATCTAATCCCTTTTATTTGGAAGAGGCCCTTGTCAAGGCCAGGGAAATGCAAAGGCTATTTTGGGATGAGGAGGGTGGTGGCTTCTTTTTTACAGCCGAAGATGATAATAGCCATCTTGTGCGAGCTAAGGAAAGCAGCGATATGGCCATGCCTTCCGGTAACTCTGTGGCGGCCTGGGTTTTCCTGCAGTTGGCCAGGTTTACGGGAGATGAAGAATTAGACACAATCGCCCACCGGCAGTTGCATGCCTTTGGAGGGGCAGCCGCACAGATGCCTCAGGCAAGTACCTTCTACCTCTGTGCCTTGGATTTTGAAATGGGGCCCCCTCAAGAGATCGTGGTGGCAGGAGTGAAAAATGATTCCTCATATCAGGAGTTCTTGGATGTGCTGCGCAGTAAATATCTGCCCCAGGCAATAATACTGCAGAATCAGCCAGGTAGGGATGGGGAAAAGCTTGCTGCCATTGCTCCGGCCGCTGCCGGCAAAATGCCTCTCAATGGTAAGGCTGCTGTATACATCTGTGAAAACTACGCCTGCCAGGAGCCGCTGGCCGACCCAAAGGAACTGGCAGAACGATTGTGACACGGGGACGGGGGTCGTGTCACACTCTCGTCAAAAACGTGACATGGGAACGTGACATGGGGACGGGGGTCGTGACACGCTTTCGTCAAAAACGTGACGCAGCGTGACGCAGGGAGGATCCTTTTCCCACATCCCACTTCCCACATCTCAATCGCCAGTGTGCTTTATTGCTTTATTCCCGTCTCCAGTGCGATCATTGTATCTAATAGGGTTCTGCTGTAAAGAGATACATGGTATAATAGAGTAAAAATGGGTAGAAGGTAGAAGGCTGTGGGGCGGAAAAAGGTAAGATATTTTTGTACTGAATGTGGATATGAAACAGGAAAATGGCTGGGGCGTTGTCCCGGCTGTGGGTCATGGAATACCTTTTGCGAAGCTCCTGTATCTAAAAAGGGGGCTATCAAAGCATCAGGTGTGTCATCGATGGAGAGGGCTGCTCCTCTGGCAGAGTGTGATGACAGTTCCCCTGCAGAACGTTTTCCTAGCTGTTCCCAAGAATTAGATCGTGTGCTGGGAGGGGGCATTGTTCCTGGCTCTGTGACACTGTTGGGTGGTGCTCCAGGGATCGGAAAATCCACACTGCTTCTACAGTTGGCTGCCTATGTGGCTGAGACCAGGGGGCTTGTTTTATACGTTTCGGGTGAGGAATCTCGCCGGCAGATCCAGATGCGAGCGCGCCGCCTAAAGGTAGCATCGGATCGTCTTTATCTCTTCGCGGAAACCAATCTGCATAATATTTGTTATACTATTGAGGAATTGTCACCGGTCTTGGTGATTGTCGATTCCATCCAAACAACCTATCACCCTGATATGACTCTGCACCTTGGGAGCATTGGCCAAATCAGGGAGTGCACTGCTGAAATAGTGAGATTGATCAAAACAAGTGGTGCCGCTTGTTTTTTGGTGGGGCATATCACTAAGGATGGTGCTCTCGCAGGGCCAAAGGTGCTGGAGCACATGGTGGATGTGGTGCTCTCGTTCGAAGGTGAGCGCCATCAGAACCTGCGTCTTTTACGTGGGGTAAAAAATCGTTTCGGAGCAACAGATGAGGTGGCTGTTTATGCCATGGGGGAGCAGGGGCTTCAGGAACTGGAAAACCCCTCTGAGCTATTTTTGGCTGAAAGAGCAGTGGGTGGGCCCGGTTCTGTGGTTGTGGCAGCTTTAGAGGGTTCCCGTACGATACTTGTGGAGATACAAGGGCTGGTTTGTTCTACTGCCTTCGGTTCTCCCCGTCGGGCAGCTACAGGTGTCGATTATAATAGGATGGTTTTAGTCGCCGCGGTTTTGGAAAAACGTCTCGGTTTGTCGCTTGCTAACCAGGATATTTATGTAAATGTTGTGGGGGGGCTCAAAGTTATCGAAACGGCTGTAGACCTTGGTATTGCGGCAGCATTGGCCTCCAGCTACCGTAACCGTCCGGTAGCAGAGGATACTGTGATACTGGGTGAGGTGGGGCTTACCGGAGAGGTCAGGGGGGTAAGTTTTATGGAACAGCGCATTAAAGAAGTTCAGCGTTTGGGTTTTCGGAGGATTCTGATGCCTGTGCGCAGTTTGGAACTGCAGGATAAGTATGAAAATCTTGATTTTATCGGGGTCAAAACAGTTCAAGATGCACTTGATCAGTTGATTTAGGCTTTAGGGGGATTTGCAGTGAAAGAGGAACAGTTACAGATCATAGAAAATCAGGTGTTTGCTAAAGAAGAGAATATAAAAGAAGAAAAACCGTTAAAGGTTAAAGCTGCAGCGCGGGATAGTGCCAAAGATGTGCGGGAAACAAAGGATGAAAAAACGAAAGATGCACGGGAGGAAAAGGACGACAGTATAATCGGTGCTTTGAAGCTGGTGGCACCGGGCACGAGTCTCAGGGAGGGTTTGGACAGTGTTCTGAGAGCAAAAACCGGAGGCTTGATTGTCATCGGTGACAGTGAGGAGATTATGCGCCTGGTAGAGGGTGGGTTCCATCTTAATACCGAGTACACTCCTCCCAATCTTTATGAACTGGCTAAAATGGACGGGGCAATAGTCCTCAGCAAGGATGCCAAAAGAATCCTTTATGCCAATGCACAATTGATACCGGACTCTTCTTCCCCTTCCAGGGAAACTGGGATCAGACACCGGACAGCAGAGAGGATGGCCAAACTGACAGACGCTCTTGTAATTGCTATTTCCCAGCGGCGGGGGGTAATTACTCTGTACAGGGGGGCCAACCGTTACAGCTTGCAGGACATCGGCGTTCTTTTATCCAAGGCGAATCAGGCAGTACAAACTCTGGAGAAATATAAGCGCGTTCTGGACAAAGCGTTGGTGAACCTGACAGCACTGGAATTTGAGGATTTGGTCACTGTTCATGATGTGGTGCTGGTGGTACAGCGGGGAGAGATGGTTTTGCGCATCGTTCGGGAATTGAATAATTATATAAGTGAGTTGGGAACGGAAGGACGCCTGATTATCATGCAGGTGGAAGAGTTGGTAACCAATATACAGGATGATCTTACCCATGTGGTCCGGGATTATCTGGAGAGTGGTAATAAAAAGGCTGAAGATGTTTTACAGACAATCGCTAACTGGTCCGCTGATGACCTGTTGGAACTTTCTAATTTCAGCCGTGTCCTGGGCTGGGGTTCAAGTGCCAGTGTGCTGGATGAATCTATTCACCCCCGAGGGTATCGTATCTTGCAGCGGATCCCCAGACTCCCTGCTCCTGTTATCGATAACCTTGTCCATAGTTTCGATAGTTTCCAGAGTTTGCTCAAGGCTTCTATTGAGGAGCTGGATGAGGTTGAAGGAATCGGTGAGGTGCGTGCCAAGAATATCAGAAATGGACTGCGCCGCTTACAGGACCAGGTAATGCTGGAAAGGTATATGTAAGGGTATAGGTAACAATAATTTATATTTATATAGAATGAAAAAGAGTTAGAGTTAATTCAATACTCTTTTTTGTTTATAGCATACTACTGTTTTGATCTGTTTAGGTCAAATTGAAAATATTAAGTGTAGTAAGCTTATTTTGTTCTTTAAGAAAAAGATCGTAGAGGTTAAGATTCAAAAGGTTGCAGAGAGCTGCCATGTAGAAAAGCGTATTGCCTAATTCTGCTTCTACCCGTCCTCTGCAATTTGGACAGAGTTGTCCTTCGAGATGGCTTCCAAAGTATTCCTTCATTTCAAGAAAGGAGATGTCAGTTGGAATATCTTGTTTTTCAGCTTT
>DIQC01000039.1:34575-34869 GCA_002426495.1 Thermacetogenium sp. UBA5472 | reverse complement strand
GAGAGGACCGGGATGGACAGACCACTGGTGTACCAGTTGTTCCGCCAGGAGCATAGCTGGGTAGCCATGTCTGGCACGGATAAGCGCTGAAAGCATCTAAGCGCGAAGCCGCCCCCGAGATGAGGTTTCCCATCCAACGCAAGTTGGGGTAAGACCCCTGGAAGATGACCAGGTAGATAGGCCGGGAGTGTAAGAGGGGTAACCCTTTAAGCGGACCGGTACTAATAGGTCGAGGGCTTGCACAATTGCGGCCAGTCGCCTTTGCTTGGTATAAAGGTTAAAGGCCAGGCTAAA
>DIQC01000039.1:0-34273 GCA_002426495.1 Thermacetogenium sp. UBA5472 | reverse complement strand
GAGTAAGTCGCTGCCAGATTAAATATTTTCCTCGGTAGCTCAACGGTAGAGCATCCGGCTGTTAACCGGATTGTTGCAGGTTCGAATCCTGCCCGGGGAGCCATAAAAGCAGAACTATATAGTTCTGCTTATTTGCATTTGGAGTTCATCTCAGGTGCAGGTGCCAGGTTATTTGCTTTAGACAAACCAGGATAAGCTAATAGAAATTGTCATCTTTGCAGCGGACTGCCATTCTGCTATTTTCGTTAGCGGGATGAGATGAATGAAATAATGATATATAATATGTAGATAGTAAGCTCATTTCTTAGGAATGGCGAATGGGATCACCTCCTGCGCTGTTCTATAAAAATAATGTGGATAGATTGCCTATAGTTCTGTCAGTGGTTTTAGGACAACTTTTATTTTCATATTTAGTATCATCCCTGGTTACTTGATCAGGTTGTTGGATGTAATCTGTAAATGAGTCTAGCCTTTGTTATGTGTTACAATAGTGGTTCTCTGGGTATACGGGGGAAGACTATCTAGGGGGGGATATAAAATAATATGTTTGATAAAGAACAGATGGAAGAATTGCGAGAAGAATTACAGCAGATGAGCAAAGAGGATTTGCGAGTAAAGGTGGCCGAATTGCGAGGCGATTTGGCGGAGATGGAGGAGCAAACAATGTTTTTGTTGCGCTCCACAGGTCATCATATAGGTGGTGTTGATCGTAGAAAACGCGAGAAAGGCATCAAGCAACTGGAAGAGTTGGTCCAATTTGCTGAAAGGGAACTGCTGAAGCGCTGAATTTGTACCTGCCTTCAAGGGTAGAATGCAGGATAAATCCATAGAATGAAGAATATATCTATGTTTGCTATGCTTAGCGAGCTATTCTAGACGGAAGGATGGAGAATACGGGTATGTCAGAGCAGCGCCTAAATGATTTTATCAATCAAGTTGTCAGCAAGAATCCAGGAGAAAAGGAATTTCATCAAGCTGTTTATGAGGTCGGCAGGTCTCTTCTGCCTTTTTTGGAGCAGCATCCCGAGTACGGAAAAGCAAAGATATTGGAAAGGATTGTAGAACCTGAACGAGTAGTAATGTTTCGTGTTCCCTGGATTGATGACAAAGGGGAAGTCCAGATCAACCGTGGATACCGTGTGCAGATGAACAGCGCCATCGGACCCTATAAAGGTGGCCTGCGTTTTCATCCATCTGTGAATTTGGGGGTTTTGAAATTTCTCGCTTTTGAGCAGGTGTTTAAGAATTCCTTGACTACTCTGCCACTTGGTGGTGGAAAAGGTGGTGCCGATTTTGATCCTCGAGGCAAATCGGACCAGGAGGTTATGCGCTTCTGTCAGGCGTTTATGACAGAGCTCTATCGTTATCTAGGGCCTGATACAGATGTACCAGCCGGGGATATTGGCGTTGGCAGCAGGGAGATCGGGTATCTTTTTGGCCAGTATAAAAAGATCACCAATGTTTTCCACGGTGTGCTGACAGGCAAGGGATTTGCTTGGGGCGGCAGCCTTATGCGTCCGGAGGCTACAGGTTATGGTGTTGTTTATTTCCTGCAGGAGATGTTGAAGACACGTGGTGAGGACTTAGAGGGAAAAACAATAACTATCTCCGGTTATGGAAATGTTGGGAGTTTCTTAATTGAAAAGGCCAGCCAATACGGCGCCAAGGTGATTACAGTTGCAGATGAAAATGGATATGTTTATGATCCCGATGGGATCAAGGGTGAGAAGTTGGATTATTTAAGGGATCTCTGGGTCGTGTATCGTCGCCCGGCACGTGATTTTGCGGATAAATTCGGGTTACAGTGGGTTGAAGGGAGAAAGCCCTGGGATGTTTCCTGTGATATTGCTGTTCCCACTGCAACACAGAACGAACTGTGTCAGGATGATGCCAGACATTTGATCAATAACGGCTGTAAATGTGTTGTTGAGGCAGCCAATATGCCCTGCACTCTTGATGCCGTGGATATGCTGCAAGATGCCGGTCTGCTGGTTGCCCCGGGTAAGGCCGCTAATGCAGGTGGTGTGGCAGTAAGTGGGTTAGAGATGAGCCAAAACAGCATGCATTATTGCTGGTCAGCTAATGACGTTGACTGCAAGCTGCGGGGTATTATGAAAAATATCCATGAACAGTGTGTGACTTATGGCAAAAATGGCAATCATGTAAACTATCTAGATGGTGCCAATATCGCCGGTTTTGTCAAAGTAGCGGATGCCATGCTTGCTCAGGGGGTTGTTTAAACGATGGAGAAACTTTACTTAGAGTAGGTCGCAAAGCTTCTACTCTAAGTACATGACTAACTTGGTGTAAGTCTCTCAAACAAGTATTTTTCTATGGCTATTAAAGTTGCTAAAGGGCCTTGGAAAGGCATGTCCTGTGGTATAATATGGAAGAATAGTAGCTGGCGCTCTTTACTTCGCTGCGTATGAAACATGAGTGGCAAAACTCTTCTAGACTGGCAGAGCACAACCAAACAGGGAAACGCCTATGTTTCAAAAAGCATTTTTATTGACAGGTAAAGGGGGACTATGCTAAAGTATAACAGGATATTTCTATGGCTTATTTGGTATATGCTGTAGATAAAGTAGCAGGAGGTGGCGATAATGCGCGTAGGCGTGACTTTAGCATGTATAGATTGTAAAAATCGCAATTATACAACACAAAAGAACAAAAGAAACAATCCGGAGAGGTTAGAGTTTAAAAAATACTGCCCAGTATGTAAAAAACAAACTGCCCATCGTGAAACTAAATAAATGGTGGCAGGCTAAAGGATGTGAGTCTGTTGGCAAAAAAGGCCGGCGCGGCGAAGAGAAGGAATGCCATAAGCCGTGCAAAAAAGGCTGCTATGCAAGAGGATAAGGCGGGAGAAGAGAGGCGCACGGCTGAGGCTGAGACTGCATCCGCCCCCAAAGAAGGAAAATTACGATCTTTATTGCGTCTAGGAAAAAATGACAAGCAAGAGGATAATGTGCAGGCGCCAGTTAAGGAAAAGTCAAAAAAGGAGACTGCTAAAAAGGATAAGCGTTCTCCTCGGGTTGCCTCAGGCAAGCCAAAAAAGAATTTTATACAAAATTCAGTTAAATTTCTGCAAAGTGTTTGGGTAGAATTAAAAAAGGTACACTGGCCAGATCGAAAACAGATCATTGCCTATAGTTCAGTGGTTCTTCTAACTGTCATAGTAGTCGCCTTTCTCATATGGATTGCCGATATCGCTATAAGTTGGTTGGTTCAACTCCTGCTGGGCTTATAAGTAGAGGAATTGTAGATTCAAAATTGCCAGGGAGGTGGGAACCGAGAAGGTTCCTGGTTTAATGGAAAAAAAATGGTATGTAGTTCACACATATTCAGGCTATGAAAATAAGGTAAAGACTAATCTGGAGAAGCGAGTTGCTTCTATGAACATGGATGACAAGGTTTTTAGTATTCTTATCCCTATGGAGGATGAAGTTGAAATCAAGGACGGGAAAAGGCGTGTTGTCAAAAAAAAGGTTTTTCCCGGCTATGTATTGGTAGAGATGATTTTGACTGATGATTCCTGGTATGTTGTCCGCAATACACCAGGTGTCACGAGTTTCGTAGGGTCGGGCAATAAACCGGTTCCTTTAGTCGAAGATGAGGTTCAACACATTTTATGCAAGATGGGATTAGCAGAGGCCCCAATAAAGATGGATCTGGATATCGGTGAAAGTGTGCGGGTGATTGCGGGACCCTTTGAGAACTTCATCGGGTCAGTAGAAGAGATATATCCGGAAAAAAATAAGCTGAGGGTTCTTGTGTCTATGTTTGGGCGCGAAACACCAGTTGAATTAGATTTCACGCAAGTAGAAAAATTGAACTAAAGAACTAAAGTAGAAAGGAAGTGTTCAGTATGGCTGTAAAAAAGGTAGCGGCTGTGATTAAACTTCAAATTCCAGCAGGTAAGGCTACGCCAGCGCCACCAGTAGGTTCTGCCCTTGGTCCTCATGGTGTCAATATTATGGGATTCTGTAAAGATTTTAATGAGCGGACAGCTAAAGATGCAGGCCTGCTCATACCGGTAGAGGTTACCGTTTATCAGGACAGAACTTTAAGCTTCATTACTAAGACCCCTCCGGCATCTGTCCTATTGAAGAAAGCTTTGGGAATTGATGCCGCATCTGGTGAACCTAACCGCAATAAGGTGGGCAAGGTTTCCCGGGCAAAGGTGCGGGAAATTGCTGAGCTGAAAATGAAAGACCTTAATGCTATGGATATTGAAGGTGCCATGCGTATGGTTGAGGGAACCGCACGCAGTATGGGTGTTGAAGTAGAATGAGTGGTTAGTAATTTAGTGGCTAGTCGTTAGTTGTTGGGAAAAGGATGGCGGATCTGTCTTTTAAAAACGGATCTGTTGATTTGGTTCTTGTTAAGGATATAGTGGGAGGATATAAAATCCGCTAAAACCACAAAGGAGGATGTAGGAATGGCTAAAAGGGGAAAAAGATATCGGTCTGTTATCGACAAGATTGACCGAGAGAAATTATATGATCTAGATGAGGCTATGGCTCTTGTCAAAGATAATGCCACAGCAAAATTTGATGAAACTTTAGAGCTATCTGTACGCCTAGGGATCGATCCTCGTCATGCTGATCAGCAGGTGAGAGGAGCCGTAGTGCTGCCTCATGGAACTGGTAAATCCAGAACTGTAGTTGTCTTTGCTAAGGGAGATAAGGCAAAGGAAGCAACTGAGGCTGGCGCAGACTATGTAGGTGAAGATGAACTGGTCCAAAAGATCCAGGAGGGATGGCTGGATTTTGAAGTTGCAGTAGCTACCCCGGACATGATGAGCAAGGTAGGAAGATTGGGGAAAATATTAGGGCCCCGTGGGCTAATGCCCAACCCTAAGACAGGAACAGTGACCAATGATATTGAGCAGGCTGTTAAGGAGATTAAAGCCGGCAAGATTGAGTATCGTGCCGATAAAGCAGGTATCGTGCATGCTATCATCGGTAAAGCGTCCTTTCCTCTAGAGAAGCTCAAAGAGAATTATACGACACTGGTAGGTACCCTGATCAAGGTAAAGCCCTCAGCAGCCAAGGGACAGTATATGAAGAGCATTGTTGTTTCCTCAACCATGGGGCCTGGTGTCAAGATTAATCCACTTAAACCTTTAGGCGAGTAAAATATCAAGTATTGTTTCTTGACTAAAATAGATTTTATGCTATAGTTGATGAGTGACCGTAGACAGTAGGTGCCCTTGAGGCGTAATGTAAGCCTACCGAGGTCAGAGGAATGTTACCAGAGATTATCTGGCCCTCTGCTGTCTGCGGAGGGCCTTATTGTTTGATAAAGGAATTTGAAATTTGATAAAGGAGGAGCGAAATGGCCAGTCTTGAAGAAAAAAAGAAAGCTGTCGCTGAATTGGAAGAGAAGTTCAAGACATCAAAGGCCGCAGTCTTTACAGACTACCGCGGTATTAAAGTAGAAGAGGCTACCGATCTCCGGAGGAACTGCAGGGATGCTGGCGTTGAATTCAGGGTTGTAAAAAATACTCTCACACAACGCGCAGCTGAAAGCAGCGGAGCCCCAGATATCTCTCAGTTTATGGATGGCCCTACTGCAGTTGCTTTTTCTTACGAGGATCCTGTCGCACCGGCGAAGACGCTGAGGGATTTCATGAAAAAGTATCGCAAATTGGAGTTCAAGGGCGGTCTCATTGAGGGCGCTGTGGTTGGAGCAGACTCTGTTGGGAAGCTGGCTGATCTGCCCAGTAAAGATGTTTTGGTTTCCATGGTTTTGCGCGGTCTTAATGGTCCCCTAACTGGATTATGCGGTGTTTTGCAGGGGCCCATCAAAAAATTAGTTTATGCTTTACAAGCGGTGCAGGAGAAAAAAGAAGAAGCAAGTTAAATGCCATTTGCAATCCCGCTTTCTAACGATTGGGTAAAACAATTATAAAAATGATAAATCAGGGAGGTTTGTTAAATGAGTAAAGTTGATGAGGTTATGGAAGCTGTCAAGGGGATGACTGTACTTGAGTTGGCTGATTTAGTCAAAGCACTGGAAGAAGAATTTGGTGTAAGCGCTGCGGCACCTGTGGCTGTCGCTGCCGGGCCTGCTGCTGCTGATGCTCCGGCAGAAGAGGAGCAGACTGAATTTAACGTTGTTCTTACTGGTATTGGTGATCAGAAGATTAAGGTCATCAAGGCTGTGCGGGAGATCACAGGTCTTGGACTCAAGGAAGCCAAGGAAGTGGTAGACAATGCACCGAAACCGGTCAAGGAAAGTGTCAGTAAGGAAGAGGCTGAGTCAATCAAGACAAAACTTACCGATGTAGGAGCAGAGGTGGAAATTCAATAGAGTTTTCATGGTTGTCTCTGGAGATGACAGGGGTGACATTGCATTACCGCGATAAATTTGCTACTATTTGGAAATAGTGTGAAGCCTAGTAGAAAGAAAAAAGGAACTCTCAAGGTGTTCCTGAGAGTTCCTTTTTGTTTCTTCTTGACAAGTATGTTTACAAATGATATTATAATAAAATGTCTATTGGTAAGAATGTATTAATATGGAAAAGAAGGGCGGTTGAAGAATTATTGGATATGGGTATCATTTAAGCACCATCACCGCTGGGTTACAAGTGAAAAAGTATAGTACCGAGTAAGGTGAGGATGTGAGAATATGGCTGATCCGAAACAGGTTCAAGTAGGTGGAAAAGTACGCTGGAATTATGGGAGAATACCTGAAGTCCTAGAGATGCCCAACATGATTGCGATCCAGAAGCAATCTTATGGGTGGTTTCTGAATGAGGGGCTGCGGGAAACTTTTTGTGATGTTTCCCCGGTTCAGGATTTCACAGGTAATTTAAGGCTGGAGTTTATTGATTATTCTTTAGGTGAGCCTAAATATTCTGAGCCTGAGTGCAAAGAAAGGGATGTTACCTTTGCTGCTCCTTTAAGGGTAAAGGTGCGTTTGACAAACCGAGAAACAGGGGAAATAAAGGAACAGGATGTTTTTATGGGGGATTTCCCCCTGATGACGGACAAGGGCACATTCATCATCAATGGCGCAGAAAGAGTAGTCGTCAGTCAGTTGGTGCGCTCACCTGGGGTATACTATCACGCCTCAAATGATGTTTCTGGAAAACGTCTTTACAGTGCTACGGTCATTCCTAACAGGGGTGCCTGGATGGAGTTTGAATCAGATGCACATGATTTGATCCATGTGCGCATTGACCGTACACGGAAGCTGCCTGTAACTGTACTCATTCGTGCCCTAGGATATTCGACAAGTGGTGATATTTTGGAGCACTACAATGATGATGAATATCTGAAGATTACCATGGAAAAGGATAGCACCCAGAATCAGGATGAGGCAGCAGTGGAGATCTACAAGCGGCTGCGGCCGGGGGAACCTCCCACTGTAGAGAGTGCTCGGGCACTGCTGGAGAATCTCTTCTTTGACACTCGACGCTATGACTTGGGTCATGTAGGCCGCTACAAATTCAATAAGAAGCTCAAGCTCGATGATACGCACGACAGTAGGTGCTTGACCCCTGAGGATGTCTTTGCTGTAATAGGTTATTTTCTCAAGCTGATGCATGGTGAGGGGAATGTTGATGACATTGATCATCTAGGGAACAGGAGACTGCGTTCAGTGGGAGAACTGCTACAGAATCAGTTCCGTATTGGCCTGGCGCGTATGGAAAGGGTTGTCCGTGAGCGGATGACCATTCAGGATGTGGACACCATAACCCCGCAAGCCTTGATCAATATTCGCCCTGTTGTAGCCTCGATTAAAGAGTTCTTTGGTAGCAGTCAGCTCTCTCAATTCATGGATCAAACCAATCCTTTGGCAGAACTAACCCATAAGCGGCGCTTGAGTGCTTTGGGGCCTGGTGGTTTAAGCAGGGAGCGGGCTGGCTTTGAGGTACGGGACGTTCATCACTCACACTATGGGAGGATGTGTCCAATTGAGACTCCTGAGGGGCCAAACATCGGCCTGATCGGATCACTCAGTACCTATGCCAGGGTAAACAAATTCGGCTTTATCGAGACACCTTATCGAAAAGTAGATAAAGAAAAGGGCATTGTTACAGATGAAATAGAATACTTGACTGCAGATACAGAAGACGAGTATGTGATCGCACAAGCCAATGCTATCCTTGATGAGGAAGGCCACTTTGCTACCCCCCGTGTCAGTGTACGTGATGGTAAGAATATTTTATTCTCACCTACTTCTGAAGTTGACTATATGGATGTTTCACCAAAACAGGTGGTAAGTGTTGCAGCGGCTCTTATTCCATTTTTGGAAAATGACGATGCCAACCGGGCGCTCATGGGTGCTAATATGCAGCGACAAGCTGTACCCCTTCTGCGTACTGAGGCTCCATTAGTCGGTACCGGAATCGAAGACCGGGTTGCTCATGATTCCGGCGTGATGGTCATCAGCGATGAAGCAGGGGTAGTCGAACGAGTTGCTGCGGATGAAATACAGATCAAAGAGGATTCTGGCAGAGTAACTAATTATCCTTTGATTAAATTTGAACGCTCTAACCAGGGTACCTGCATCAATCAGAAGCCTATTGTGCAGACAGGACAACGCGTAGAGCAGCAACAGGTGATTGCTGATGGCACTTCTACTGACGGAGGAGAGCTTGCTCTGGGCAGGAATGTCTTGGCGGCTTACATGCCCTGGGAAGGTTATAATTACGAAGACGCCATCCTGATCAGTGAAAAGCTGGTGAAGGATGATTACTTCACATCTATTCATATTGAAGAATATGAGTGTGATGCTCGGGACACCAAACTCGGCCCTGAGGATATCACCCGTGATATACCTAATGTAGGGGAAGAGGTCTTAAAGGATCTGGATGTGAGAGGTGTTATTCGGGTTGGTGCTGAGGTGCGTCCGGGGGATGTCCTGGTCGGTAAGGTAACCCCTAAGGGGGAAACTGAACTTACAGCTGAAGAACGCTTGCTGAGAGCTATCTTCGGAGAAAAGGCCCGAGAGGTCAGGGATACTTCTTTGCGGATTCCTCATGGGGAGTCCGGACGGGTTGTTGATGTGAAGGTATTCTCCCGGGAAAGCGGTGATGAGCTCCCACCCGGTGTCAATAAATTGGTGCGAGTCTATGTGGCTCAAAAAAGAAAGTTGTCTGTGGGAGATAAGATGGCCGGAAGGCACGGAAATAAAGGTGTAGTATCCAGGATCATGCCGGAAGAAGATATGCCTTTCCTGCCTGATGGTACTCCTATAGAGATCGTCTTGAATCCTCTTGGAGTTCCTTCTCGTATGAACATCGGACAGATTCTGGAGTGTCATTTAGGCCGGGCGGCCCATAAGATGGGGATCCTTGCTTCGTCTCCGGTTTATGACGGTGCTGTTGAAGATGACATTATGGATACCCTTGAAGAAGCGGGGCTGCCCAGGGATGGCAAAACAGTACTTTACGATGGCCGAACAGGAGAAGCTTACGACAACGAGGTTACGGTTGGTTATATATATATGTTGAAACTGGCTCATCTAGTCGATGATAAGATCCATGCCCGATCCACAGGACCTTATTCTTTGGTGACCCAGCAGCCTTTAGGTGGAAAGGCACAATTCGGAGGACAGCGTTTCGGCGAAATGGAAGTATGGGCGTTGGAGGCTTATGGAGCAGCTTATACCTTACAGGAGGTCCTGACCGTCAAATCCGATGATATAGTGGGCAGAGTAAAAACCTACGAGGCTATTGTGAAAGGGGAAAATGTTCCCGAACCGGGAGTGCCCGAATCCTTCAAGGTATTGATCAAGGAACTGCAGAGCCTTTCGTTAGATGTGCGGGTGCTTACCGAAGCCAATGAAGAATTGGAGATCAAAGAGGATGATGAGGATGATGTGGGGGAAACTGCCAGGGAGCTTGAGCTTGATGAAAAGAATGAACCCGGTTCAAAGGCGGTAAAAAGATCGGCCCCAGCGCTTGACGAAGAAGAGGAACAAGAAGAGGGCAATGAAGATGAAGAAGTAGAAAAAATGGGGAGTATAGAGGAAATGGCAGAATCTGAAGATGCTGATACGGATAATGATACCGATATTGATCCTGATGCAGACGACGATTTTATCGGTAGCATAGATGCTGATGAGATGTCTATTCCCCAAAAGCAGCCAAAGACACTGCGTCAGGCGAAGGGAAGGGAGAAAACGGCCTCCTTCGTTGGCGATCCGCAGGTTGAGGAAGACGAGTAGGTGTTCTTGAGGCTTAAGCTCAAGGCCTGTGAAAGGAGCGATTGTCTTTGTCATTGCAGGACGTCATAACTACAAATAATAATTTCGAGAGCATCCGGATTGGGCTTGCTTCTCCGGAGAAGATTAGATCATGGTCCAGCGGTGAAGTAAAAAAACCGGAAACTATTAATTACAGGACACTTAAACCAGAGCGTGATGGGTTGTTTTGTGAGAGAATTTTTGGCCCCACCAAAGATTGGGAGTGCCACTGTGGCAAATATAAGCGTGTGCGCTATAAGGGTGTTATTTGTGATCGCTGTGGAGTGGAAGTGACCAGATCTAAAGTGAGGCGGGAGAGGTTAGGCCATATCGAGTTAGCGGCTCCCGTATCCCATATCTGGTATTTCAAGGGTATTCCCAGCCGCATGGGCTTGATATTAGATATGTCACCTCGTACTTTAGAAAAGGTATTGTATTTTGTATCCTATATAGTACTCGATCCGGGGGATGTTTCCGATCTTGGTAAAAAACAACTGCTTAATGAAGCAGAATATCGAGAATTAAAAGAACAATATGGAAGTCGCTTTCGGGCAGGAATGGGCGCCGAAGCGATTAAGGAATTGTTGGAACAAACAGATATTGTTAAGTTGAGTGAGGAGCTGCGGACAGAACTGCGTGAGTCCACAGGACAGCGTAGGGTGCGAGCGATTCGGCGGCTGGATGTTGTGGAGGCTTTCCGAAAATCGGGGGATCAACCTGACTGGATGATCTTGGATGTAATTCCGGTCATACCGCCGGAACTGAGGCCTATGGTGCAGCTGGATGGTGGCAGGTTTGCTACTTCTGATTTAAATGACCTATACCGGCGAGTGATCAACCGCAACAATAGGTTAAAGCGGCTGCTGGATCTGGGAGCTCCTGATATTATCGTGCGTAATGAGAAGCGCATGCTGCAGGAAGCTGTTGATGCCCTTATTGACAACGGGCGGCGGGGTCGTCCGGTGACAGGTCCTGGTAATAGGGCATTGAAGTCCTTGAGCGATATGCTTAAAGGAAAACAGGGTCGCTTTCGTCAGAACCTGTTAGGCAAGAGAGTGGACTATTCTGGCCGATCGGTCATTGTTGTGGGGCCTAATTTAAAACTAAATCAATGCGGTCTGCCCAAAGAGATGGCCTTGGAGCTCTTTAAGCCATTTGTCATGAAAAAACTTGTGGAAAGAGGTTATGTCCACAATATTAAGAGTGCCAAGCGCATGGTAGAGCGGGCACGTCCGGAGGTTTGGGATGTTTTAGAGGAGGTCATTAAAGATCATCCGGTACTCCTAAACAGGGCTCCGACACTGCACAGACTGGGTATTCAGGCATTTGAACCTATCCTGGTTGAGGGAAGGGCAATCCAGATTCACCCCTTAGTCTGTACTGGTTATAATGCTGATTTTGACGGTGACCAGATGGCGGTTCATGTTCCTCTCTCTACAGAGGCCCAGGCTGAGGCCCGGGTGCTGATGCTTTCATCCCATAACCTTCTCAACCCCAAGGATGGGCGTCCTGTTGTTTCGCCTACTCAGGATATGGTACTTGGCAGTTACTACTTGACATCGGTGGTGGAAGGTACCAAAGGAGAAGGTAAGTGTTTTCGCGATTGTGGTGAAGCCATCTATGCTTATGAAAGCAAGGTAATAGATCTGCATGCGAGGATCAAGGTGCGACATGAGGTGCAGAACAAGGTGCAGCTTATGGAAACCACTGTAGGCAGATTGATTTTTAATCAAGTGATTCCTTCTGATTTAGGCTACTATAACGAAGTGATAGACAAGAAGAAGGTTGCTGAGATTATCAGTAAATGTTATCGCAGCAAAGGTTACGATGAAACAGTCAAGATGCTGGACGGTATTAAGGAACTCGGTTTTAAATACGCTACTAAGGCAGGAATTACTGTGGGAGTTACCGATGTCAGTATTCCTCCGGAGAAAGCGGATATTATTGCTAAATCAGAAGAAAGTGTAGTAAAAGTAGAACAGCAGTATGGTCGCGGCTTGATCACAGAGGATGAACGCTATGAGCGGGTCACCGGTATATGGAAGGATGCTACTGATCAGGTGACAGACGCTCTGCTCGCTCACCTGGATCACATGAATCCCATCTACATGATGGCTAATTCTGGTGCCCGGGGCAGTATTCAGCAGATCAGACAGTTGGCCGGTATGCGCGGGCTGATGGCTGATCCCTCTGGTGAAATTATTGACCTTCCCATCAGGTCAAACTTCCGTGAAGGGCTTACGGTTTTGGAGTACTTTATTTCTACACACGGAGCAAGGAAGGGTTTAGCTGATACGGCTCTTAGAACTGCGGACTCAGGCTACCTGACCAGGCGCCTGGTAGATGTGGCCCAGGATGTTATTATACGGGAAGATGACTGCGGCACAGCTGAGGGCTTTTTAGTGGAAGCGGTTAAAGATGGAGACGATGTCATCGAATCCTTGCCTGATCGGATCATCGGTAGAATCGCTTTTAATGATATTATTCACCCAGAAACAGGAGAGGTGCTCGTTTCAGCAGACACCGAGATTAATGAAGAGGCTGCAGAGCAAATTGTTGCGGCCAATATTGAAAAAGTAACGATCCGTACTGTTCTTACCTGTAAGACTCGCCACGGGGCGTGCCGTAAATGCTATTGCAGAAACTTGGCGACAGGTAAAAGAGTAGAGATAGGTGAGGCAGTTGGAATTATGGCTGCACAGTCTATCGGTGAACCCGGAACACAGCTGACGATGCGCACCTTCCATACCGGCGGAGTTGCTGGGGAAGATATTACCCAGGGTCTACCTCGTGTTGAAGAGCTTTTCGAAGTCCGTAAACCTAAAGGGCAGGCTATCATTGCAGATGCTAATGGCAATATTAAGCTGCATGAAGCAAAGGAAAAACGTGAGGCCGAACTCTTGGGGGATGATGGTGAGAAGCACACCTACAAGATCCCCTTTGGATCCAGATTGATGGTGAAAGATGGGGATTATGTAGAGGCTGGCCAGGGGATCACTGAAGGATCAGTAGACCCACACGATCTTCTGAGGATTAAAGGTATAGAAGCTGTTCAGGGTTATCTACTGCGCGAGGTACAAAAAGTTTACCGGATGCAGGGTGTGGATATCAATGATAAACACATTGAAGTGATCATCAGACAGATCCTGCGCAAGGTTAAGGTGGATGATCCCGGAGACACGAAGCTGCTTCCAGGTGGGTTGATCGATAACTTCGACTTAGAGGAAGAGAACGCCAAAGTAGTTGCAGAAGGATTGAAGCCGGCCACTTCGAAACCGGAAATACTAGGGATAACGAAAGCATCGCTGGCTACCGACTCTTTCCTTTCGGCGGCTTCTTTCCAGGAAACGACAAGGGTACTCACAGACGCTGCTATTAAGGGGAAGGTAGATCCCTTATTGGGCTTAAAGGAAAATGTCATCATCGGCAAACTAATTCCGGCTGGTACAGGTATGTCTCGTTACCGAAACATTAAGGTTCACAGTCAACAAGATCCGGAGCCGGAAGATGTGCAGGATGAACAGATTAAGGATACTGATGCTGATCTAGATAAAGTTGATGTTCAGACTCAGAGTTAAATAGTTCCCCTGCTTTCCTGATAGACATGGTCGGCGATGTCGCCGATGTGTGTGTTGCCTTAACTGGTGGTAATCGGTCGGCATCAACAGGGCAAGGGTTGCCCGAATTAGTTCAGTGAGCCGAGTTGTCGGGGAATAAGCAGGGGAAGCTTTTTGTTGTAAAGGGTAAAAAGTTTTCAGCAAAAAGTTGACAGGGTTCTTGTCTAGGTGTTAAAATAAAAATTGTGGTTTTTTCACATATAGCCTCAACTGCTCCATTACTGAATATTAAGGAGAGGTGAGGAGAGGATGCAAAGGCTGATCAATGCCAGCAAAAGAACTGTGGGGGCCAAGCAGACGAAAAAACTATTGGAAAGCGGCCAGGCACAGGTTGTCTATATAGCAGAAGATGCAGAAGAGTATGTTATATCACCTTTGTTGCATTTATGTAATAAAAAGGGCATTGAAGTGGTTTATGTTGATTCCATGAAGGAATTGGGGAAAATCTGTGGTATAAAGGTTGGAGCAGCAACAGCTGCATTCTAAAAAACAGATCCTGGGCCAGCGCCGTAAGTCTATGGTGCTGGGATAGTCAAGGAAAAGGAGGTGCTGATGTGCCAACAATTAATCAGATGGTTCGCAAGGGACGCAAGGTAACAACAAAGAAATCTGGTTCCCCAGCTTTGAAGAACTCTCCACAAAAGCGCGGTGTCTGTACCAGGGTTTATACAACAACTCCTAAAAAGCCTAACTCTGCGCTGAGGAAAGTCGCCAGAGTACGCTTGACTAACGGGATTGAGGTTACCGCTTATATACCGGGCATCGGGCATAACTTGCAGGAACACTCCATGGTTCTTGTAAGGGGTGGTCGTATAAAAGACATCCCTGGTGTGCGCTATCATATTGTGAGGGGTTCTTTGGATACTGCAGGGACTCAGGGAAGAGCCCGCGGGCGTTCCAAATACGGGACAAAGAAACCTAAAGTTGCAAAAGCATAGGATTTTTGAAAGGAGGATGACAGGCAAGTGCCACGCCGTGGTAATATTAACAGACTAGAATTGCTGCCCGATCCTGTTTACGGCAGTCAGGTTATCACAAAACTAGTAAACCAGGTTATGTGGGATGGCAAGAAGAGCAGCGCCGAAGAGATCTGCTATGGAGCTTTTGATATAGTCAAGGAAAAGACGAAAAAAGATCCAATGGATGTTTTCGAAGAGGCTATGAAAAACATCATGCCGGTGCTGGAGGTTAAGGCCAGACGAGTGGGCGGTGCCAATTACCAGGTGCCTATCGAGGTGCGTCCTGATCGTCGCCTGACACTTGGTATCAGATGGTTGGTCAAATATGCTAGGTCAAGAGCAGGCAGGAGTATGCGGGAGAAGCTTGCCGGGGAGATTATGGATGCAGCTAATAACACCGGTGGAGCAGTGAAAAAGAGAGAAGACACTTATAAAATGGCGGAGTCTAACAAGGCTTTTGCTCATTATCGCTGGTAATGATAGTTAAATTCTAATAGAAAGGGGGGATGTGTGCATGGGACGTGAGGTTCCTTTTGAAAAGATTCGTAATATCGGTATTATGGCTCATATTGACGCTGGAAAAACTACGACTACAGAACGTATCCTTTTTTATTCAGGAAGGGTTTATAGAATAGGCGAAGTGGATGATGGAGCGGCTACTATGGACTGGATGGTCCAGGAGCAGGAGCGAGGCATTACCATCATGTCCGCTGCAACCACTTGTCAGTGGCGTGATGTTCAAATCAACATTATCGACACGCCCGGGCACGTGGACTTTACCGCGGAAGTAGAACGCTCTCTGCGGGTATTGGATGGAGCGGTAGTGGTCTTTGACGCAGTTGCTGGAGTGGAGCCCCAGACAGAGACAGTTTGGAGGCAGGCGGACCATTACCAGATCCCCCGTATGGCCTATTTAAATAAGATGGACCGTGTCGGTGCTGACTTTCATCATGCGGTGACAACGATGCAGAATCGTCTGCAGGCCAATGCGGTGCCAGTACAGCTTCCTATCGGGAGTGAAGATTCCTTTAGGGGTATTATTGATCTGGTAGAAGATAAAGCTATTATCTATCATGATGAATTAGGCAGGAATTTTGACGAAGTGCCTGTACCTGAAGAGCATATTGGCGAAAAGCGTTTGTACAGGGAACAGCTCCTGGAGGCTTTGTCTGAGTTTGATGACACACTGATGACCAATTATTTGGAAGGTGAGAAGATCACCGACACTCAGATCAAAGCAGCTATTCGCCAAGGTGTTTTGACCGGTGGCTTTATACCTGTTTTTTGTGGTTCCTCTTATCATAACAAAGGGGTTCAGCCGCTGTTGGATGGAATTATAGATTACTTGCCATCACCGCTGGATGTGCCCTCTGTGACTGGTAAAGATCCGGAGACAGGGGAGGATGTCAGCCCCAAGGTGGATGATAGTGAACCACTTGCTGCCCTTGCTTTTAAGGTGCAGACCGATAGCTATGTTGGAAAACTGGTGTTTTTGCGCATTTATTCTGGTACGCTGAAAACAGGTGAGACGATTTATAACGCCACTAAAGGGAAAAAAGAGCGTGTCGGACGGCTGGTGAAGATGCATGCCAATCACCGCCAGGATATAAGTGAGGCTTATTCTGGGGAGATCGTGGCAGCAGTAGGGTTAAAAGGCACAGCCACAGGAGATACCCTGTGTACAGAGGATCAACCTATTATACTAGAATCTATAGAATTTCCAGAACCTGTGATCACTGTTGCTATAGAACCCAAAACTAAGGCTGACGAGGATCGCATCGGAGTAGCCCTGCACCGACTGGCTGAGGAAGATCCTACTTTCCGCACCTTTACAGACAATGATACAGGGCAGACACTGATCGCCGGTATGGGCGAACTGCATCTTGAGGTGATCATAGATCGCCTGCTGAGAGAATTTCATGTTGATGCCAATGTTGGCAAACGACAGGTGGCATATAAGGAAACCATCAGCCGCAATGCCCGTGGAGAAGGCAAATATATTAAGCAATCCGGAGGGCACGGTCAGTATGGCCATGCGATTATTGAAATAGAGCGTTTACAAGCCGGCCAGGGTTTTGAATTTGAGGATCGAACAACCGGGGGTATCATTCCCCATGAATATATTCCAGCTATCAGGGATGGAATCAGAGAGGCCTTGGATGGTGGGGTTTTAGCTGGATATCCTTTGGTTGATATCGGCGCTGCACTGGTAGGTGGCTCATTTCATGAGGTAGACTCTTCCGAATTGTCCTTTAAAATTGCTGGGGCATTCGCTCTGCGTGATGCTGTTGAAAAAGGAAAGCCAGTACTATTAGAGCCGATCATGAAAATCGAGATCACTGTACCAGAGGAATATTTGGGTGATGTGATCGGAGATTTTGGTTCTCGTCGCGGCCGGATTGAGTCTACAGAAATGCGGGGTAACTACCAGGTGGTCAAAGGACAGGGACCCCTTGCTGAAATGTTCGGTTATGCTACAGAACTACGCTCCCTTACTCAAGGTCGGGGCAATTATGTAATGCAGTACCATCATTACGCACAGGTTCCTGAACAAGTGATGCAGCAGTTGTCTAAAGAACGAGGATATGGATTTGCAATATAAAGTTGATTTTCTCGTTGTTTCGTGTTCATTTTTGTGGATGTAGCTTGTCATTTCGTATGCTTAAATGACAGGATTATCTATAAGTCAATCATCAATTTTTTTTTGAAAGGAAGGATATGAAAAAAAATGGCTAAGCAAAAGTTTGAGCGCACAAAACCGCATTTGAACGTTGGGACCATCGGTCATGTGGACCATGGGAAGACAACCCTAACATCAGCTATTACAAGGGTTTTGAGCCAGAAAGGGTATGCTGAAGCTACCGATTACGGTGCGATCGATAAGGCTCCAGAGGAAAGAGAACGTGGGATTACCATCGCTATCGCTCATGTGGAATATGAGACTGACAATAGGCACTATGCACACGTAGACTGCCCTGGCCATGCTGATTACATCAAGAACATGATCACCGGTGCCGCCCAGATGGATGGTGCAATATTGGTGGTCTCCGCTGCTGATGGCCCTATGCCTCAGACAAGAGAGCATATCGTTTTAGCTCGTCAGGTCGGTGTGCCTAGGATTGTTGTTTTCCTCAATAAAGCAGATCAAGTCGACGACCCGGAATTGATGGAACTTGTGGAGCTGGAAGTGCGTGAATTGTTAAGTGAATATGAGTATCCAGGAGACGACATACCAGTAATTTCTGGCAGTGCCCTCAAGGCAATGGAGTGTGGTTGTGGGAGTCTAGATTGTGAACACTGCAAACCCATTCTTGATCTGATGGATGCCATTGATACCTACTTCCCAACACCGGAGCGGGATACTGAAAAGCCGTTCTTAATGCCTGTTGAGGATGTCTTCACCATCACAGGTCGCGGTACAGTTGTTACCGGCAGGGTAGAACGTGGGGTTGTTAAGGTTGGAGATAATGTGGAAATTGTCGGGCTTCAAGATGAGCCCAAGAAGACAGTTGTCACAGGTGTAGAAATGTTCCGCAAACTCCTTGATCGGGGAGAGGCAGGGGACAATATAGGTGTACTTCTCAGAGGTATAGACAGGGACAATGTAGAGCGTGGTCAGGTTGTTGCAAAACCCGCTTCTGTAAAGCCACATACTAAATTTAAAGCAGAAGTCTATGTGCTGACCAAAGAAGAGGGAGGCCGTCACACACCTTTCTTCCAGGGTTACAGACCACAGTTCTATTTTAGAACCACTGATGTGACAGGTTCAATTCAAATGCCTGAAGGCGTAGAAATGGTTATGCCTGGTGACAATGTGAATATGTACGCGGAACTCATTACTCCAATTGCCATGGAAGAGGGACTTCGTTTTGCTGTTCGTGAAGGTGGACGCACTGTGGGTGCTGGCGTCGTTACCGAGATAGTTGAATAGTAATCCCTCGGTGCCATCAGGCACAGGAGTGGCGAGGTCTGCTTAAGGAGGGATGAAAGTGGCACGCCAGAAAATACGTATCAGGTTGAAGGCTTTTGATCACAAAATTCTCGACCAGTCGGCACAAAAGATCGTCGAGACAGCAACCCGTACAGGGGCATTGATATCAGGGCCAGTTCCGCTTCCAACCGAAAAGAGTGTTATAACTGTTCTACGTTCACCACATGTAGATAAAGACTCTCGGGAGCAATTCGAGATGCGGACACATAAAAGACTTGTCGATATCTTGGAACCAACGCCAAAGACCATAGATGCTCTCATGCGTCTCGACCTTCCGGCAGGGGTTGACATCGAGATCAAGCTGTAAGCAATGCCAGAGGGTCAGGGATTAGGAGGTGAAAATGTTGCGGAAAAGCATTATAGGCCGCAAAGTGGGTATGTCCCAGATTTTTGACGAAGAAGGAAAGGCAGTACCGGTAACAATCATAGAAGCCGGTCCCTGCTATGTTGTACAAAAGAAAACCCTGGAGCGAGATGGTTATGCCGCACTCCAGGTAGGATTCCAGGATGTAAGGGAAGATAGGTTGAGCAAACCTAAGGGCGGCCATTTTAAGAAGGATAAAGTCAAGCCGCTCCGTTTTCTCAAAGAGATGCGTTTGGATGAGGCAGAGTTAAACAACTATAACGTAGGGGAAGAAATAAAGGTAGATATTTTTAACCCCGGTGAAAGTGTGAATGTCCAGGGAATCTCTAAAGGAAAGGGTTATGCCGGCTCTATTAAAAAGGACGGCGCTCACCGCGGACCCAAAACACACGGTTCCAGATATCATCGTGGACCCGGTTCACTAGGAGCGGTGGCAGCGGCACGAGTCTTTAAAGGGAGAAAGCTGCCTGGAAGGATGGGTGGAGAAAGAGTCACCGTCCAGAACCTCCAGGTTGTAAAAGTAGATAGTGATAACAATCTCTTATTGGTGCGGGGTGCTGTTCCAGGTCCTCGTAAGGGGTTGCTGATAATTAAGGATTCGCTGCAATAGTCGGAAAGGAGGAATTAATCATGCCGAAAGCTGCTTTGTATAATGCGGAAGGGGAAAGGACAGGAGATATAGATCTCCGGGATGATGTGTTTGGAGTCCCGATTAAAGAAGATATCCTTCACCAGGCCGTTGTGCGCCATCTGGCGAACCAGAGAGCAGGGACAGCTGCTGTCAAGAACCGTGGCGAAGTCAGAGGCGGTGGCCGCAAGCCATGGCGCCAAAAGGGCACAGGACGAGCACGAGTAGGAAGCATTCGCTCACCGATCTGGCGTGGAGGCGGGATTGTCTTCGGACCACAGCCACGCAGTTACAAGCAGGCTATGCCTCGCAAAATGCGTCGCTTGGCACTGAAATCAGCACTTTCTGTACGGGCTACCGAGGGGGAATTAGTTGTAATCGAAGATTTTAAACTCTCTGCACCCAAAACCAAAGAAGCCATTAAACTTCTTGACTCACTGGATGCAGCAGGAAATATACTACTAGTTGCCAGTGAGGAAATACCGGAAGTGATATTAGCAACACGCAACATTCCCGGTGTCTTCTTTAGGCTAGCTGATCATTTGAGTGCGTATGATGTTCTGGCTGCAGATAAAGTTGTGATGACCAGTCAGTCGATGACCAGAATTGAGGAGGTGCTGTCTGATGCGCAACCCTCATGATATCATTATTAGGCCACTGGTGACAGAAAAGGCGGTAAATCTTGCCCAGGAGCAGAACAAATACGTCTTTTTTGTGGATAGAAGTGCTAATAAAATTGAGATCAGAAATGCTATAGAAGAGCTTTTTAATGTCAAGGTATTAGCGGTTAATACGATGAATGTGAAAGGGAAGAAAAAGCGTGTCGGGCGCTACGAGGGTTTAACGCCGATGCGTAAAAAAGCAATAGTTACCTTGAATGAGGGCGATAAGATAGATGTTTTTGAAGAACTGCTTTCATAGGATTTTAAATAGCCGCGGAAGGAGGTAGAACATGGGAACAAAAAAATATAAACCGACAACTCCGGGCAGGCGTTTTATGAGTGCTGTCACTTATGAGGAACTGAGTGATGTGGAGCCTGAAAAATCCTTGCTCAAACCTATACGCCAGAAAGCTGGCCGTAATAACACTGGACGGATTACAGTGCGTCACCGCGGCAGTGGAGTTAAGCGTGCATATCGGATGATCGATTTTAAAAGAGACAAAGATGGAATACCGGCTCGGGTTGCCTCCCTGGAGTATGATCCTAACCGGACGGCTTATATCGCCTTACTCCATTATGCAGACGGAGAGAAGAGATATATTTTGGCACCACTGGGATTGAAAGTGGGAGAGACAGTTGTTTCTGGTGAAGGTGCTGACATCAAACTAGGAAATGCCCTTCCCTTGCGTAATATCCCAGTGGGAACCATAGTACACAACATTGAGATGTCCCCTGGTGGTGGGGCCAAGTTAGCACGCTCAGCCGGTGCATTTGTTCGCTTGATGGCCAGAGAAGGAGATCATGCCACTCTCAGAATGCCTTCAGGAGAAATGAGGACGGTTCGTGCCGACTGTAAGGCAACAATTGGCCAGGTGGGCAATCTGGATCATGAAAATGTTCAATATGGAAAGGCCGGCAGACGGCGTTTGTTAGGATGGAGGCCATCGGTACGCGGTGTTGTCATGAACCCGGTGGACCACCCCCATGGAGGTGGAGAAGGCAAGTCAACAGCAGGCCGACATCCGGTTACTCCTTGGGGAAAACCGACAATCGGTGCCAGGACACGCAAGAAGAATAAGGCCTCGGATCGTTATATTATTAAGCGGCGCACGAAATAATAAGTGTGATTAAGGAGGGATGCAAGCTTGGGTCGTTCTCTCAAAAAAGGACCGTATTGTGAAGAAAAATTATTGCGTAAAATTGAGAACATGAATGAGAAGGGCGAGAAACGTGTATTCAAGACATGGTCGCGTCGATCGACAATATTTCCCGAGATGATCGGACATACGATTGCAGTGCATGATGGACGGAGGCATGTTCCCATTTATATAACCGAGGATATGGTGGGACATAAACTGGGTGAATTTGCGCCAACACGCCTCTTCCGCGGCCATAGTGCCCATACGGAACGCTCAACGGCACTCAAATAGAAGGAGTGGATTTTCGTGGAAGCAAGGGCTGTTGTACGCTATATCTGGTTCCCCCCGCGTAAAATGCGGAAGGTAGTAGATTTAGTGAGAGGCAAGGCTGTAGATGAAGCTTTAGCCACTTTGCGATTTATGCCGGGCAAAGCGCCGGTTTATATAGGTAAGGTGATCAATTCTGCAGCTGCCAACGCCGAACATAACCAGGGCCTCGAACGAGATGGTCTATTTATTAAAAAGATACTCGTAGATGAAGGGCCTATCATTAAACGCTACCGCCCAAGGGCCAGGGGACGCGCCGATGTGAAGCGCAGGAGAACCAGCCATATTACAGTAGTAGTAGCCGAACGAAAGGAGGGGTAAGATATGGGACAAAAGGTACACCCCAAAGGTCTTCGTTTAGGCATCATCAAGGATTGGGATTCCAGGTGGTATGCCGATAAGAATTACCGGGAATTACTTCATGAAGATATATTGCTCAGGGATTACATTAAGAAACGGCTTTATCTTGCCGGGATTTCCCTGGTAGAGATTGAAAGAGCAGCTAATCGCTTACGCGTTTCTGTCCACACCGCCAAGCCTGGCATTGTCATCGGGCGTGGAGGTACTGAAGTGGAAGCTTTGCGCAAGGATCTGGAGAAATTATCTGGTAAGCAAGTCAGTGTCAATATTGTAGAGATAAAAAGGCCGGAACTTGATGCTCAGTTAGTTGCAGAAAATGTTGCTTCCCAACTGGAGCGGCGTATAGGTTTTCGTAGGGCTATGCGGCAGGCGGTTTCCAGAACCATGCGCATGGGAGCAGAAGGGATCCGCATTGGATTAAGCGGCCGCTTAGCCGGAGCTGAAATGGCACGCTCTGAGTGGCACAGTGAAGGTAGTGTTCCCCTTCATACATTGCGCGCTGATATTGATTATGGTCTTGCCGAAGCGAATACACAGTATGGCAAGATCGGTGTGAAGGTATGGATATATCGAGGAGAGGTATTTCAGGAGAAACAGGATCACAGAGCAAAGAAACCCGCGGAAGGGGGCAGAGGTTAAATGTTAATGCCCAAGAGGGTAAAATACAGAAAGCCACACCTAAGCCGCCCGACAGGAAAGATCGAACGTGGTTCTGAAATCAGTTTTGGAGAATATGGCCTTCAGTCATTGGAACCGGGATTCATTACTGCCCGTCAGATTGAGGCTGCCCGTATCGCTATGACACGGTTTATAAAGCGTGGTGGGAAGGTATGGATTAAAATCTTTCCCCAACAGCCCGTGACTGCCAAACCGGCAGAAACCCGTATGGGCAAAGGTAAGGGTGCTCCCGATTACTGGGTGGCTGTAGTTAAACCAGGACGTGTTCTCTTTGAACTGGCTGGAGTTCCAGATGATGTAGCACGAGAGGCCATGCGACTGGCAAGTCATAAATTGCCCGTTAAGACGCGTGTCATCAAACGGCAGGAAGCAGGTGGTGAGGCCGGTGAACAAGGCTAAGGATTTGCGTGAATTCACAGATGAAGAATTGGAAAAGAAACTTGACGATTTGAAAGATGAATTATTTCGTCTGCGTTTCCAACTGGCGACTGGCCGGTTGGATAATACTTCACGTATTCGTGAGGTGCGGCGTAGCTTTGCACGGACAAAGACCGTCGTCCGGGAGAGAGAATTAGATAGAGAGCACGGGATAGTTGTAGAGTTAGGCCAGGATGGATAGGGGGTGTCGACATGCAAGAACGAAAAGAGCGTAAAACACGGATCGGAAAAGTAGTCAGCGATAAGATGGACAAAACCGTGGTAGTAGAAGTAGGGACATCGGTGCGGCATCCTCTGTACGGTCGTATTGTAAGGAGAACCAAAAAGTACAAAGCTCACGATGAGCATAATGAGTGCAGGATTGGCGACAGAGTAAGGCTGATGGAGACTCGTCCCTTGAGTAAAGAGAAGAGGTGGCGGGTGGCTGAAATTATTTCAAGAGCAGTCCAGCTAGCGCCGTCAGGAAGGGAGGATAATACAGGTGATCCAGCAGCAGACAATGCTTAAAGTCGGCGACAACACCGGTGCCAAGAAGTTGTTGTGCATTAGGGTCCTGGGAGGATCTGGTCGGCGCTATGCTTCTGTGGGTGATGTTATTGTAGCTTCTGTGAAAGAAGCAAGTCCGGGCGGGATGGTAAAAAAAGGCGAAGTCATTCGTGCTGTTGTAGTCAGAACCTGCCAGGGCATTAGGCGGCCGGACGGATCTACTATAAAGTTTAGTGAAAATGCCGCAGTAGTTTTGGGTGATGATAAAAACCCCCGGGGTACCAGGATCTTCGGTCCTGTAGCAAGAGAACTGCGGGAGAAAGATTTCATGAAAATTGTATCTTTAGCCCCTGAGGTTCTTTAGGTCTTGGGGTGGAGGTGAAGATGATGTCACAATTTAAATTGCATGTGCGAAAAGGGGATAACGTATATATTTTGACCGGTAAAGATGCCGGGAAAAAAGGTAAAGTCCTCCAGGCTCTCCCTTCCAAGAAAAAAGTAGTTGTTGAAGGGGTAAATATAGTCAAGCGGCATACTCGACCGTCTCAATCAACTCCCCAGGGTGGGATTGTAGAGCAGGAAGCACCGATTGACAGTTCAAATGTGATGTTGGTATGCGGCAAGTGCAATAAGCCCACCAGGATTACGAAGAAATTTGCTGATGATCGCTACTACCGGGCCTGCAAGAAGTGCGGGGAAATCATAGAGAAGTAGTGGCTACGGTAAAAGGAGTGAGCAAGAATTGGGTCTTAAAGAACACTACCGCAGCGATGTGGTTCCTCAGTTGCAAAAGAGGTTGAATTATACCAGTATTATGGAAGCCCCCAGGTTGGAAAAAATCGTTGTTAATATGGGGGTAGGCGAGGCCATCCAGAATCCAAAGGCTATGGATGGTGCGGTTAACGACCTGGCACAGATCACCGGTCAACGACCTGTGATTACAACTGCCAGTAAATCAATCGCTGCTTTCAAGCTGCGAGAGGGAATGAAGATCGGCTGTAAAGTGACCCTGCGGGGGAAACGGATGTATGACTTTTTCTCAAAGCTGGTCAATATTGTACTTCCCCGAGTGCGGGATTTCAGGGGCATTTCACCAAAGGCCTTTGACGGCAGAGGAAACTATACCCTGGGTCTGCGAGAACAGGTGATCTTTCCGGAAATTGATTTTGATCAAATAGACAAGGTGCGTGGGATGAATATAACAGTTGTCACCACAGCAAAAACAGATGAAGAGGCTCGGGAGCTGCTCAAACTGATGGGGATGCCCTTCAGGGAGTAGTGCAGCCTCCCAAGATGCAAACAGAAGGAGGGAAAAAGCTTGGCCAAAAAATCGCTAACAATAAAGCAGCAAAGAAAGCCTAAATACAAAGTCAGGGCCTATAATAGATGCCCTCTGTGCGGTAGGCCGCGGGGATATTTGCGTAAATTTGGAATGTGCCGTATCTGCTTTAGGAAGCTAGCATATAAAGGCCAGATCCCTGGTGTTGTCAAGTCTAGCTGGTAATTCGGCACAAAGGAGGTTGAACATATGGTTACGGATCCTATTGCTGATTTTTTGACCAGGATTCGCAATGCAAACCAAGTTTACAAGGACTCTCTGGAAATCCCAGCTTCAAAAATGAAGCAGTCTATGGCAGAGATTTTGAAAGCAGAAGGCTATATTAAGCATTTCGAATGCATTAAAGACGGGAAACAGGGAATCATACGCATTTTTATGAAGTACGGCCCTGACAAGCAGAGGGTGATTACCGGATTAAAGCGCATCAGTAAGCCTGGTTTGCGGGTTTATGTGAGAAAAGATGAAGTGCCTAGAGTATTAAGTGGTCTCGGTGTGGCAATATTATCCACATCTGAGGGGCTTATGACTGACAAACAAGCTAGAAAAGAAGGCTTGGGTGGCGAAGTATTATGCTACATTTGGTAGGGAGATGGTACCATGTCTAGAGTGGGGCGCCTTCCGGTTAAATTGCCGGCAGGAGTTGAAGTGAAAATTGACGATCACCTGGTGGAGGTCAAGGGACCTAAAGGGAAACTTTCCAGGGAAATACATCCTGAGATGCAGATTGCTCAGGAAGACAACACCCTTTATATAACCCGGCCCTCAGATGAGAAAAAGCACCGTGCTCTGCACGGGTTGACTAGAAGTCTAGTTCAGAACATGGTTAGCGGAGTGGATAAAGGCTTTTCCAAATCACTTGAACTGGTTGGAGTCGGCTATCGTGCCGCTCTTCAGGGGAAAAAGCTGGTACTGAACATCGGATATTCACACCAGGTTGAGATTGAACCGGAAGAGGGATTAGAGATCGAGGTTCCGGCAGTTAGCAAGATTGTAGTCAAGGGAATTGATAAGGAGAAGGTTGGTGCTCTGGCAGCTCAGATCAGGAGTGTTCGCAGTCCTGAGCCTTATAAAGGAAAGGGTATCAAGTATGAAAACGAAGTAATCAGACGTAAAGCAGGTAAAGCTGGCATTAAGGCTTAAGTTTAGGGGTGAGAAAATGCCTAAAGAAACGAGAGTTATCAAGCGAAAACGCAAACATATAAGGGTTCGCAAGAAGGTTTTTGGTACAACTGAAAGACCACGGCTTAATATTTATAAAAGTCTGAACCATATTTATGCCCAGGTTATTGATGATACCAAAGGTGAGACACTGGCATCTGCATCAACCCTTTGCCCGGAGATCCGGGAAGAGGTTGGCGGAAAAAAGAATATTGACGCAGCACGACTGATCGGACAGAAGGTTGCCGAAAAAGCTCGCTCCAAAGGGATAGAGAAAGTTGTGTTTGACCGGGGCGGCTATCCATACCATGGTCGTGTCGCCGCTTTTGCTGATGCTGCCAGGGAAAATGGCTTGGACTTTTAAGAAGGGAGGGAATGCGTGTTTTGCGAGTTGATCCCGAAGCGGTTGAGTTAACAGAAACAGTTGTCAGCATCAATCGTGTCGCTAAAGTTGTCAAAGGTGGACGCAAATTCAGCTTTAGCGCACTGGTTGTTGTAGGTGATAATAAGGGTCGAGTCGGAGTTGGGTCAGGAAAAGCAGGAGAAGTACCTGAAGCGATTCGCAAAGGAACAGACGAGGCGAAGAAGAACATGTTTAATGTTCCGATGAAAGGAACTACTGTTCCCCATGAAATAATCGGGAAGTTCGGAGCAGGAAAGGTTTTATTAAAGCCGGCCGCACCTGGAACAGGTGTAATTGCCGGGGGCCCTGTACGTGCGGTATTGGAGGCAGCAGGTATTCAGGATATCCTGACCAAATCTTTGGGCTCCTCTAATGCAAATAATGTGGTGCATGCTACTGTTCAGGGGCTAAAACGCATGAAGCGGGCAGAAGAAGTGGCGCGGCTGCGTGGTAGAACAGTGGATGAATTAATCGGTTAAACAACAATATTGTATGTGCTAGTGATGAGAAGGAAGGGGAGTGTAATGACAAAACTCCATGACTTAAAATCAACCCCCGGAGCACGTGTGGGGAGAAAACGCAAGGGGCGCGGCATAGGATCTGGCCTTGGGAAGACTGCAGGTAGAGGACAAAAAGGCCAAAAGTCACGTTCCGGCGGAGGCACTCGACGAGGTTTCGAGGGCGGACAGATGCCGCTTTCCAGGCGGCTTCCCAAGCGTGGTTTCACTAATATATTCCGGGAAGAGATAGCTATCGTTAATATCAAGGATCTTGATCGTTTTGCTGATGGTGTTGTCATAACACCTGAGCTCCTCTATGAAGAGGGGTTGGTCAAAAAACGTGACATTAAGATCAAACTTCTGGGGAAAGGCGACCTGGACCGCCCATTAACGATCCGGGTACATCAGGCGAGCAAAAGTGCAGCTGATAAGGTATCAGCTGCTGGCGGTAAAGTCGAGGTGATCTGATGCTCGATTCACTACGCAGTGCCTTTAAGGTAACGGAACTCAGAAATAAAGTTCTCTTTACTCTTATGATGTTCTTGGTTTTTCGACTCGGTGTGCATGTTCCCGTACCTGGTGTTAATGTTGACGCATTACAAAACCTTCTCCAGGGACAGTTGTTTGGGGTTTTTGATGTAATATCAGGGGGTGCTTTTCGGCGTCTATCTATCTTTGCCATGAGTATCACCCCCTATATTAATGCATCCATCATCATGAGCCTGCTGCAGATTGTCATACCAAGGCTGGAACAGTTGGCTAAGGAAGGGGAAAGCGGCCGTAAAGTTATTGCTCAGTACACCAGATACGGCGCTGTGCTCCTTGGCTTAATCCAGGCCATTGGTATGTGTGTTGCTTTAGGCCGTCAGGGTGTATTCATAAATCCCGGAGTGGGAACATATACAGTGGCTATTCTGTCACTGACGGCAGGTACGGCTTTATTGATGTGGATAGGCGAGAAGATCACGGAAAATGGAATCGGCAACGGTATTTCTTTGATTATTTTCGCAGGGATTGTCTCCCGGCTGCCTTCAGGAGTAGCGAGCATGGGGGAGCAGGTCAGTGCTGGTGTGATTTCTGTAGGGAGTATACTTTTACTTCTAGCGCTAGGCTTGTTGATCATCGCTGGGGTTGTGGCAGTTAATGAGGGGCAAAGGCGGATTTCTGTACAGTACGCCAAGCGTGTCATGGGACGGAAGGTCTATGGTGGTCAGAGTACTCATATACCATTGAAGGTTAACCAGGCAGGGGTAATTCCCATTATTTTCGCTATGTCGATTTTGCTCTTTCCTGCGCAGATAGCACAATGGATCAATCATCCTTGGGCCCGGGCTGTAGAGTCGGCACTGAGCTTCGGTACGGCGATAAACTCTGTCATCTATTTCGTAGTGATCATATTCTTTACATACTTTTATACAGCCATAGTTTTCAATCCAATGGATGTGGCTGACAACCTGAAAAAGTATGGTGGATTTGTTCCGGGACTGCGGCCAGGACGGTCAACCGGAGAATATATCGCTAGGGTTTCCTCACGGTTGACACTGGCAGGTGCTGTTTTCCTGGCCTTGATTGCCATCCTGCCGAATTTCATGATCGCAGTGACCGGTATTTCAACCCTCTATTTTGGAGGAACAGCCCTGCTTATTGTAGTGGGTGTTGCTCTAGATACGATGAAGCAGTTTGAGTCGTATCTATTGATGCGTCATTACGAGGGTTTTATGAAATAAGGAGTGTTATCAGATGAGAATGTTGATAATGGGCCCACCCGGTGCAGGTAAAGGGACCCAGGCAGCACAAATAACTTCATTCTGTGGGATACTACATATTTCAACTGGGGATATGTTTCGCGCAGAGATCAAGGAATCTACAGAGCTTGGTAAAAAGCTAAAAAGCTATTTGGATTCAGGCCAGTTAGTTCCTGATGAGGTTACAGTGAAAGTGATTGAAAAGCGACTGCAAAAGCCGGACTGTGAAAAAGGGTTTTTGCTCGATGGGTTTCCACGTACTGTTCCCCAGGCGGAAGCACTGGATGGCATATTAGGGAAAGATGGGCTAGATCTGATCATCAATATCAGTGTGGACTCTGCTGCTCTGTTGGAGCGTTTGACAGGTCGCCGGGTCTGTAAGCAGTGCGGTAAGACCTACCATCTTTTATACCAGCCGCCTCAGGATGAGGGAGTTTGCGACAACTGTGGCGATGAACTGTATCAGAGGAGCGATGATACTCGGGAAACAGTATCAAATCGTTTAGAGGTCTACCAGAATCAGACCGCGCCTCTCTTGGATTATTACGCACAGCGTGGTATCGTAAGAGATATCAATGGCGAACAATCCATTGACGATGTTTTTCAAGAGATAAAAAAAGTGATAAGAGGTATTGTCTGATGATTGTACTCAAGTCAGCTCAGGAAATTAAATATATGCGCCAGGCGGGGCAGATTGTAGCCGAAACACTTCAGGAATTGGGTAATAGGATCCGCCCCGGGGTGACTACCGAGGAACTTGATGAATTTGCAGAAGCCTTTATCAGGAAGGCTGGTGCAACACCTGCTTTTCTAGATTATCAGGGTTTCCCTGCCAGTATATGTGCATCAGTTAATAATGAAGTTGTGCATGGCATTCCTGGTTTAAGAAGACTGGAAAACGGTGATATTATTAGTATTGATGTTGGGGCTTTCTATCACGGCTATTGCGGAGATTCTGCCTATACATTTCCGGTGGGGGAGATCTCTTCGGAAGCAGAGCGTCTGCTCATAGTAACCAGACAATCTTTAGATGTCGGAATTGAAAAAGCAGTGAGTGGGAACCGCATAGGTGATATTGGTGCCGCTATCCAGGCCTTTGTTGAGGAGAATAACTTTAATGTGGTGCGGGCGTTTGTCGGTCATGGAATTGGCCAGAAGATGCATGAGTCCCCTCAGGTACCTAATTTCGGTAGGCCAGATCATGGCCAGCGGCTAGAACCAGGGATGACAATAGCTATCGAACCGATGGTCAATGCCGGTACATATGATGTTAACGTCATGCCCAACAAGTGGACGGTTGTGACTAAGGATGGAAGCCTTTCCGCTCATTTTGAACACTCAATAGCGGTGACCGAAGGACAGCCGGAAATATTGACACTGCTATAATGAGGGGATGAATCAATGGATGACCGGATTGAGCTTGGTCAGTTGGTTTGTTCAAAGCAAGGACGTGACCGAGGAAAATATTACCTGGTCATTGAAAGGATAAATGATAATTTCGTTTATTTAGTTGATGGAGAAAAGCGGAGAATGGACAATCCAAAGCAGAAGAATATCAAACATTTAATGGTGTACCCTGCGGTTGCTTGTGACATTGTCCAAAAGTGGGAAGCCGGGAAAAACCCGGGGAATAATGAGGTTTGCAGGGTCATCACCCAATTCAAGCAGGCATTGCTTGAACATGATTTTTAAGCAAGGGGGTAGATAAAAAATATGCCCAAGTCAAAGCAAAATGTAGTCGAAGTTGAAGGCACAGTTATTGAAACACTGCCCAACGCCATGTTTAAGGTAGAATTGGCCAACGGACATAGATTATTGGCACATGTTTCCGGAAAGATACGGATGAATTTTATTCGGATCTTGGCGGGTGACCGCGTTACTGTGGAACTGTCACCCTATGATTTAAATCGGGGAAGAATCATCTATCGTTATAAATAATGTAACCCAAGTTTTATAATTCATGCGTTTATTTATAAAGGGCAGAGAGGGAGGTATTTTTCATGAAGGTTCGTGCGTCTGTGAAGCCTATGTGTGAAAAATGCAAGATCATCAGGCGTAAGGGGAAAGTAATGATTATCTGTGAAAACCCTAAGCATAAGCAAAAACAAGGTTAAGGATCGGAGGTTAATTGATGGCACGTATCGCTGGAGTAGATTTACCGCGTGACAAACGGGTGGATGTTGCCTTGACCTATATCTATGGAATTGGCCAGACCTCCGCCCGAAAAGTGGTTGATAAGGCAGGAATTGATCCTGCCACAAGGGTCAAAGACCTAACAGAGGAAGAGATCGGCAAAATAACCGAGATAATAGACAGCGATCTTAGAGTCGAAGGCGATCTCAGGCGTGAAATTACAATGAATATTAAGCGCTTGATAGAAATTGGCAGCTATAGGGGCCTGCGTCACCGCAGGGGTATGCCTACCAGAGGTCAGCGTACTAAAACCAATGCCAGAAGTCGTAAAGGCTCCAAGAGAACTGTCGGTATTCAAAGGAAAAGAGCATAGGAAAGGGGGAGTAAGGTGGCAAAACGTAAAGTAAGAACTAAGCGGAAAGAACGCAGACACGTTGAACGCGGAGTAGCCCATATTAGGTCAACCTTTAACAATACAATCATTACTATCACTGATACAAATGGCAATGCCATTTCTTGGGCCAGTGCCGGAGCCATGGGGTTTAAGGGCACACGTAAAGGTACTCCCTTTGCTGCCCAGATGGCAGCAGATACCGCCGCTAAAGCAGCAATGGAGCAAGGGATGAAGCTGGTAGAGGCACATGTAAAGGGACCAGGCAGCGGCAGGGAAGCAGCAATCAGATCACTGCAGGCTGCCGGTCTGGAAGTGAACATGATAACAGATGAAACACCAATACCACATAATGGCTGCCGGCCGCCGAAACGCCGGCGCGTCTAGATGAAAATCAACTAAGGAGGGACAATATTCATGGCAAGATACAATGGTCCCGTATGCCGCTTATGTCGCCGTGAGGGGATGAAGCTCTTTTTAAAGGGTGACCGCTGTTATTCAGAAAAGTGTGCAGTGGATAAACGCAACTTCCCCCCCGGCCAGAAGGCACAGAGTCGCAGAAAGGTGACAGAGTATGGACTGCAGTTGCGAGAAAAACAGCGTACTCGCCGAATTTATGGGATTTTAGAAAGGCAGTTTCGCCGTTACTTTGATTTAGCAGAAAGACAGCATGGAATAACCGGTGAGAACCTGTTGCGCCTATTAGAAAGGCGACTGGACAATGTTGTTTATCGCTTGGGATTTGCTCAGTCCAGGAATCAGGCACGTCAGCTCGTGCGGCACGGACATTTTATCGTTAATGGGAAGCGAGTAAGCATTCCATCATACCTGATACGAAGCGGAGATGAGATCGCTGTTCAGGAAAAGAGCAAGGAGATGCCTGTTATTGTTGAAATTGCAGAAGCTGCAGCACAAAAGACACCTCCTTCTTGGTTAGAGGTGGATCTTGAAAAAATGCAAGGGCATGTGTTGGGGCTCCCTGCCCGGGAAGATATTGATGTCCCGATTCAAGAACACCTGATTGTTGAATTATATTCTCGTTAAGAATAGTTTCATACAGGTGTTCGGGTAAGGAGGTATGTTGATGCCGGTTGATGAAAAACCTCGCATCGAGTATGTAGAGAAAGACGAAATGGAGACATATGGGAAGTTTGTGGTAGAGCCACTGGAGAGAGGATATGGTACTACGCTGGGCAATAGTCTGCGGCGTGTGTTGTTATCTTCTCTTGTTGGAGCGGCAGTGACGTCGGTGCGTATTGAGGGCATACTCCATGAATTCAGTACAATTCCAGGCGTGCTGGAGGATACCACAGACATTATCCTAAACATCAAGGGGTTAGCCCTGAAAATGTACGGGGATGAGCCTCAGATCATTCGTATGGAGTCTGAAGGTAAAGGTAATGTTACTGCAAAAAATATTATTGCGGGGTCTGATATAGAGATCCTGAATCCAGATTTGCATATTGCCACACTTGAGGATGACGGCCGCCTTTTTATGGAAATGACTGTGGAAAAGGGTCGCGGTTATGTTTCTGCAGAAAAAAATAAAAAGGAAGAGCAGGTGATCGGGGATATCCCTATAGATTCCATTTTTTCTCCCATTTATAAGGTCAACTATCATGTTGAAGATACCCGGGTCGGCCAACAGACCGACTATGACCGCCTGATCCTGGAGGTATGGGGAAATGGAGCTATTCCCCCTGACGAGGCTGTGGGGCAGGCTGCAAAGATTGTTAAGAAATATCTGCAGCTGTTTGTAGACCTCACTGAAATGCCAGAAGAGGAAGAACCGGAACCAGAAGAAGAGGATGAAGAAGAGAACAGAAATCTAGAAATGCCTATCGAGGAAATGGAGCTTTCTGTTCGCTCTTATAATTGTTTGAAGCGAGCTGGTATTAATAGTGTGGAAGACCTGACCCAGCGGACCGTCGAGGAAATGATGAAAGTGCGCAATTTGGGTAAAAAATCCCTCGAAGAAGTTGAAAAAAAACTATATGAGCTGGGTCTGGCTCTGAAGACTAACGAGGAGTAGAAAGAGGTGACTGCGATATGCGGAAGCTGGGATTACGAACTGATCCGCGGCGGGCGATGCTGCGGAATATGACCACTTCCCTGCTCAAGGAAGAGCGTATTGAAACCACGCTGACCAGGGCAAAAGAGGTTCAGCGTTTAGCAGATAAGATGATCAGTTTAGGTAAACGAGGGGACTTGCATGCCCGGAGACAGGCTATGGCATATCTCTTTGATGAAACTGTAGTAAAAAAGCTGTTCGATCAAATAGCTCCAAGGTATCAGGAGCGAACAGGGGGCTATACCCGCATCTTAAAAATTGGATTGCGGCGTGGAGATAGCGCACCCATGGTCATCATCGAGCTTGTTTAAATATTATGCGGCGGCTTAAAGTTACACTGGAATATGACGGTACAGAATTTGCCGGTTTTCAGAAACAGACCGGCACGAAACAGAGGACAGTACAGGGAGTTCTGGAAGAATCCCTTTTCAGGCTTACCGGAGAAAAGATTGCAGCCATTGGTGCCGGCAGGACGGACAGCGGTGTTCACGCCTACGGCCAGGTGGTGCACTTTGAAACCGGTTCCACTATTCCAGTGGAGCGTTTTTGCGAAGCTTTAACAGGACAGCTGCCCCCTGATATTGCAGCTGTAGATGCTACAGTGGTAGATCCATCTTTTCATGCCAGATATAGTGCTGTTGCGAAAAAATACTGCTACCTGGTTTTCAACAGCAGGAAACC
>DIQC01000068.1:32558-32880 GCA_002426495.1 Thermacetogenium sp. UBA5472 | reverse complement strand
GTAGGCCTGTAAAGCCCCCCCTGCGGATCGCAGCGAATCTCGTCATGGTATCTGGAGCCAAGAACCCCGGCGCCTCTGAAACCAAGGCCGATATCTACACCTTTGACAGAGGGTATCCCCAAGACTGCTGCGGCCAAACGGGAATCCAAGCGCCGATCCCAGTGGACATAACTCCCCAGTCCCGCAGGTAGGCCGGCACAAACAACCTCAAAAACACCACCCAGGGTATCACCACGCTCTGCTGCCAGATCGATTTCCTCCATCATTTTCTGGGCTACCTCGGTATCGGCACACCCTACCAGAGAAGCAGATGCTTTTTCAG
>DIQC01000068.1:30176-32307 GCA_002426495.1 Thermacetogenium sp. UBA5472 | reverse complement strand
CTCGATCAGGATACGCCCCACTGTCCCTACAGCAACCCTGATCGCTGTTTCTCTGGCACTGGCCCTTTCCAAAACATTGCGCATGTCTTCTTGATGGCCATATTTCAGCCCGCCAGCCAGGTCTGCATGTCCCGGTCTCGGCCTGGTCAGCGCCCAGGCTTCCCCCTTTTCAGGTACATAGTCCTCCAGATCACTGGACATCACTTCTCTCCAGTTTTCCCAGTCTAAATTCTTAATCTGCAGTGTAATAGGGCTGCCGATAGTTAGCCCCTTGCGCACTCCTGAAAGGATCTGCACTCTGTCCTTTTCAATTTTCATGCGCCCTCCGCGGCCATAACCGGACTGCCGCCGCTGCAGCTGGGTCCTTATTCTTTCCTTTGATATTTCAACACCTGCCGGAAACCCTTCGATAATAGCGGTTAGGGCAGGGCCATGAGATTCACCCGCAGTCAGAAAACGCAGCATATTCATCTTCTCCCATCTGGGGTGCGGGAACCGCACCCGTGCGTCTAGCGATATTGACACGACACAGGAGAACCGTCCCTCTGTGTCTGGGGCGTGAGAACCGCCCTGTGTGTCTCGCCAATTGACACAGGTGAACCGTCCCTCTGTGTCACTCTGTGTCAAGTCACCTGTCCCTACGTCTATCCCGCGTCTGGTCTGGATTGACACAGGAGAACCGTCCCCTTGTGTCAACTGCTATTTGCAACAGGTCTAGGGGGGCTTTTCGGCCTGTCCATAGTTCAAAGGCTAGAGCGCCTTGATGAACAAGCGTTCCCACACCGTTGATGACACTACAGCCTGCGGCAGCGGCCTCTTTGAGTAACCTTGTCTGTGGTGGATTGTATACTAAATCACAGACCAAAAGATGAGGAGGCAATCGATCCCTCATAATAAGGGGAGCATCCTCATGGTTAGGATACATACCGACAGGTGTAGCATTGACGAGCAGATCCGCATTCTGTACAGCTTCAAAAAAGCAAACTCCATAATCACAAACATCAACATCTGCTCCGATTTTACGCAGATCATCGGCAAGTGACTCCGCCCTATTCAAGCTTCTGTTGGAGATATCAATCCGAGAAGCCCCTGCATGAACTAGTGCCACAGCAACCGCCCGAGCAGCTCCGCCTGCTCCCATCATCACAACCCTTTTCCCTTTTGTTTCAAAACCTACAGACCCTAGTGATGCGAGAAAACCGGAGGCATCGGTATTATATCCGCACAAATGACCGTCTTGATTGACGATCGTGTTTACAGCGCCGATCTGCAGCGCCCTTTCATCGACCTGGTCAAGATAGGCCAGAACCCTTTCTTTATGAGGGATCGTTATGTTAACCCCACCAAGGTTAAGCTCTCGTACAGCTTTAACGGCTACGGCAAGGCCATCCTGGCGAACAAGAAAAGAAACATAACAACAATCGAGTTGAAGTGCTCTGAACGCGGCATTCTGCATGATCGGAGATAGTGAATGGGTTACCGGGTCACCGAACAAAGCAAACACCTTTGTTGAACCACTGATCAGCATTAAATCCCCCTTCTTTTCTATTCTTGCTGGTGCCATCAGATATCCCAGCCGTTAACAACACATAATAAATAAAAGTTTACTTGCTACACATAATTATTCTAACCACGGTTCATAATAACTATATATTCCAAAAGGAGGGAACATCATTGTCACATACACTAGATGATATGGAAATAGCAAGTATTTCAGATGATGGCCTGAAAAAACTTCAGGATACAGAAAAATCTATCAACAGCTCAGGAGGCACTGATCAAAAAGAAATCTACCTCATGGCTCTGAAAAAACAGGGGCGCTAAGCCGCCCCCCGTCTTACAGGCCGGGGTTTGCCCCTAAAAGCTTTTCCATACTAATTACCAGTGTCTCCAAGTCCAGCGGTTTATTCAGATGAAGGTCTACACCGGCCTCTTTGAACTGCTGGATTTTTTTCCCTTCTCCTAATCCGGAATATATAATCACATAAATATCAGGGTGCTGCTCCTTGATCAGGCGTGTCGCAGTAAGCCCGTCCATAATCGGCATCAAATTATCCATGAGCACTACTTCTGGTTTCAACTGTTCAACCATCTGCACAGCTTCACTGCCATTTCCAGCTTCCCCTACAAC
>DIQC01000068.1:22220-30027 GCA_002426495.1 Thermacetogenium sp. UBA5472 | reverse complement strand
TGAAATGAAGAATACAAATTTAGAAATGTCACGATCATTGATCTCAGATCAGCATAATCATCAACAACAAGCACTCTCGCCAAAATAAATCCACTCCCACCTTAAAAAGACATATAGATCAGAAGAAACAATGTCAAACGTGAGACTCTACAGCTGGATGATCCCAGCATCTCGCTTCAGGCCAGTCCTAGGTGTTTATAGTAGTAGATTATCCTGGTAAGATGGGGATGGCATTACAGGAACTGCCTAAGCTAGTTAATAATTTCTATCACCAAATCACTATGTGTCACGACCTAGCTTGGTCGCTCCCTCCCGTCCCCGTGATCTCTTCGTGAGCTCCATTTGAGGAGAATCTTCTCAAACAACCTTACTACACGGGTCCCGGGAAATTCCTTGCTGCTTATTGGAGAGACTAAGATTGTCAGCAACCCGAGTCTGTTTCCTCCCAGAATATCCGTAAATATCTGATCTCCGACAACTGCAGTCGTGTCAGCTGTTGTCTGCATCAAGTCCATTGCCCTGCGAAAGCTGCGGCGTCGCGGCTTCCCTGCTCTGGCCACAAAAGGGACCTCTACAACATCTGCTACTTCTCGAACTCTGGTGTCGGAATTATTGGAAACAAAACACATTTTAAAACCGATATTTTTAGCAAATTTTAACCAGGCTGTAGTTTCACTGGGCAACTCTTTATTCCATTCAGTTAAGGTGTTATCCAGATCGAATATCAGACCCTTGATCCCTGAGGCAGTAAGTTCTTGGAGGGGGATATCAAAAATCGAATCGTATCTTTGCGAGGGAAGAAAGTACTGCATTACGAACCCCCCTTGTATACTATGAACAGCGCCGCTTTCGAGAAATATTCCCAAATTCGGCTGGTGCCCACATTGATAGCTATAATATACCACAATATCAAAAACATTAACAATTCATCTCTCGTCCAACCCGTCCAACTAACGCTACTAACCAACCTGCCATGAGGACGATCCCTATGGCTGACCTTAACCCCGTCCAACCCGCCAACGCTTTCACTAACGTGAATAATGCAGCTAAAGGTGGAAAGATTCTTGCCGCAGGAGGTAAGATCATATACTAATTATTAAAGGCAACAAATTTGTCAGCAAAAACAGTTTCTTATTGTTTGTCAGGCAAGACAGGCACCATTTGAGTCGCTTCGCCATATTATGAATGTGTGACAAACATATGGAGGAGATCAATGTGACATTTGAGCTGTTTCTAGCAACAGCTTTAACTTTTCTTCAGGGATTTATTTTGTTAGGCGGTTATATAAATAATAATGCATTTCCCAGGCCGCTATCAGAAGAGGATGAAACAACTTACCTGCGCCACATGAGTAAAGGAGCTAGTGAAGATGCTACGGAAGCAAGGAATATCCTCATCGAACACAACCTGAGATTGGTAGCCCATATTATCAAAAAATTTGACGGCGTCGGAGAGGACACAGATGACCTTATTTCTATCGGCACCATCGGGTTGATCAAGGCGATCAATACCTATAAGACCGATAAGGGAACAAAACTGGCTACTTATGCCGCCCGCTGCATAGAAAATGAAATTCTCATGACAGTATCTGTCGGGAAACATTGGTATGGCCAGGGATAGGGCCAGGTTCTTCGGCTTTAATATAAACGCTGACAGCAATCCCCTCCATGCTCTTTGTTGCTTCACCTTTTTTGTGTCTTCCAGCAACATTGATTTGAGATACCATAGCTCTGACCAGAGCTCGTTTATCCTCAAACTCCATCTCATCGAGCCTTGTGAGCAAGCTGACAGCTCTTTCATACAGCTCATTCATTTCAGTTGATAGATCACCTGCACCCGCCAGTAGAGCCTCCAACTCCCCCTTCCTGTCATTCAATCTCTCTACACTTCGTTTTAAATCCGCCAACCTGGCCTCAGTCTGCTCATCCAACTCCAATAACCCCATAGCCAACGCATCTACCAGGGCCATCTTCCCCTTTTCCAATTTGCTTAAACGCCTATTTATGCTCTCCACTTCCCGCTGGAAATCACTCCTTCTGGGCAGCTTCGCAGCTACCTCTCTGGCTACAGCCACCGGATCCCAGAGCAATAGCTTTACCTGAGACCAAATGGCCCCTTCCAAAAGATCTGCTAAAATCGCTTTGGACGGAGAGCAGCCTTTATTCGGAGACGCACTCCCTGAGCGGCGACAGGTATAACGACGAGCTGCCTTTCCCCACCAACGAATATAAGAGCCTCCCATGGTATTTCCACAATCAGCGCAGGTCAACAATCCAGTTAGTAAATATTTATGCTTTCCTTTTTTTGACGAAAAACGTTGAATAGAATGCATTTTATCCTGTGTCATTTCCCATGTGGTCTGATCAATAATAGCCGGAACGGGAATGGTGATCACAGACTCCGGCGATCTGGATAATCCGGTATGCCAATCCTTTTTTCCGTACTTCCAGTCACCTTTGAAGACCGGGTTGACCAAAACCTGCCTGACAACCTGCCGATGCCATTGACCTGCCCGCCTGCGTGTGGGGATCTGCATCTCATTTAAGCGGCTGGCTATCCTGGAAATTCCGATATCTTCACTAATAAACCACTGAAACATCTTACGAACAACAGCTGCCTCTTCTTCATCAAGAGATACCTTTCCCGTAGCCGGATTATATCGATAACCATAAACATCGAAATTGACCGGTATACCTCCCTGGCGCGCCTTCTGCAGTTTCCCCCTGGTCACACGCTCCCGAATCTTTTCTCGCTCATACTCGGCGATAGCACCCTTGATAGAGTAAAAGAGCCGGCCTTCAGGAGTGGTTTTCCATTCAAAATCAAGAAATTCCAACTGCACACCCGCTTTTTCAAACTCTTCACTGAGCAGAAGCTGATGTGACAGCCTGCGAGATAGGCGATCTGGATCCCTCAAAATCACAGTATTTACCATGCCTGAATCGACGGCCTCTCGTAAAGCAGTTAACCCAGGTCTGTCCAGTGCAGCCCCTGATACCCCTTCATCGGCAAACTGGATTATCTCTGCGGCCCCTAACTCTGTCGCTCTTTCACTACAGGCCTTTCTTTGTTCAGCAAGGCTGTAACCATGTACAGCCTGCTCCTCTGTGCTTACTCTGGTGTAGATGGCAGCACGCAATTTTGTCTTTCTTCCCCTTTCATTTGTTCCAAGATTTTTCTAGCCAGCAAGCGAAAGGCGATTGTTAATCCATTACCCCCTACAAAAATAATTTGCATAGCAGGTTTGTCGTGAATTTCATGGACAGGATCATCTTTCATCCAGACATCCCCCTTCATAGGCATTCTACGCTTTACAAAGATTGTCCTATGCTTTATTTTCCGCATGACTGTGTCATCAGCTTGGAAATTCTCATGTTTCTGCGTGCATCAAAGAAGAGCAGAAATGAGGTTTATCTTCAGGATCCCATCGGTACAGACAAAGAAGGAAATGAGATAACCTTAATAGATATCCTGGGTACTGACCCGGATGCTGTCTCTGACCTGGTAGAAAAGTTCTTTGAATCTCGTCAGCTTATGGAAAAAATGAAAAAACTGGGTAAAAGGGAAAGGGCTGTTTTAGAAATGCGCTATGGTATTGGTGGCAAACCGAGGAAGACCCAGCGAGAGGTTGCAAGCATCTTTAATATTTCGAGAAGTTATGTTTCTCGCATAGAAAAAAAGGCCATTAATAAACTACTCCAAGAATTCAACCAAAAATAACCATACAAATGGCTATCCTTAATAACACAAACTGGCATCTATATAATATGGGATTTCCGGTGAAACTATCGGCAGAATCAAAATTAATAAAAGGGGTGCGAGACGGATGAGTCAGAATCAGCACATTCACTGCCTTGTAGACAGCTGCCACTATTGGAGCGATGGTAACAGATGCCAAGCCAATGAAATCATGGTCACTTCAGACAGCTTTGGCGCAAGCCAGCCAGATGAAGTAGATGCCAAACAATCAATGGCACTTTCTCCTACACCGGCAAATACCTGTATGGATACCTGCTGTAAAACATTTGTTCCCCATGAAGGCAATATCGAAGTCGACGAGATCGAGAGAATGACATAAGACCAATCACGGGGACGGTTCCGGTGATGGGTCCAGGTACAAGCTCAAGATCACGGGGGAAGATCAAAGGACGGGACACAAAGGGACAGCCGCCACGTGCTGTGTTTGATAAACAAAAACAGGACACTGTGGAGCCGCTGTTTGTCCCAGAAGATACCGGATCAGCTCCGTTCATAGCTGTCAATAAATCGCAAATCAAAAGAGGACGACGTATTAGGCTGAAAATGACACCTAAATAAGGTGTCATTTTTAATAATTGATTTGCAAATCCTCAATGATCTCTTTAAAAATCACTGCGGCACTATTTCCACCGGCGCCTCCCCCTTCAACTAAAACAGCAATAGCCATTTGCGGTTTTTCCAAAGGGGCGTAGCCGACAAACAAGGCATCAATAACTGGTTCCCCCTCATCGTCCGCTCTTCCTGATTCGGCAGATCCTGTTTTACCCGCACTCCCCAAGCCGGGGATTTGCGCCTTCTTTCCAGTACCTTCGTCAACAGCTAGTTCCATCATTGACTGCATTTCTTCAGCCACAGGAGAGGGTAGCACTCGATGAGGAGTTGTGGCCTCTATAGCTTTCACCACCTTGCCATTAGGCTGGCGGATCTCTTTCACCAGTGATGGTTTTTGGTAAACACCATCCTGAGCGACTACTGCAGCCAGTGCTGCCAGATTTACCGGGCAGATAGTTACACCATCCTGGCCGAGAGCAGCGTTTCCAATCTGTCCCTGTAGATTTCCGATCTGTACAACACCACCCTGATCTTGCAGCGTGTAACCTGTTATGCCCTCTTCTAAGCCCAGCAGGTGTGCGTATTCCTCTAGTTTTTCACTGCCGAGACGCTGTGCTACCTCCACAAAAACCTCATTGCAGGAGTAGGCAAAGGCCTCTTTAAATGTAAGTTCTCCATGGCCTTCCTCCTTCCAGCAAGAAATTTCTTCTCCACTTTGGAAAACATAGCGCCCGTCACACTCAAATTTTTCATCTACCTCAACTACACCTTCTGCCAGTGCTGCTGCTGCAACAACAATTTTGAAAACTGAACCTGGGTGATAAAGATTTAGACTGCGGTCGAATTCTTCCCCCCAGAGAAAACCCTGCGCATAAGAATAAGAGGGGCAGCTGACCAACGCCTTAATCTCACCGGAAGGAATATCGATCACAACAGCTGCACCTTTATCAGCGTGCTTATCCATAACTTTTTCCACTGTCTGCTGGACATCCTTGTCCAGTGTCAGCACAACATTCTTTCCTCTGGCAGGAATCCCCCTTTCCCCGCGGAGATGCAGATTTCCTCCCTTTAATAATTCCCCCCTGCCATCTACAACCACACTGACATTGACATTTGGTTCCGCTGGAGTAAGTTCTTCATTATATAATGATTCGATCCCTTTAAGACCTATCTCAACATCTCCTTGAACCACTGAACCTCTTGTGCTGCCTACAATATGCCTGGCTAAAGCTTGATTCCCATACCTGCTGATGAGAGGAACCGCGTATATACCAGGGATCTTCTCTTTGCTCAGGCTTACAGCCTCCTCTTCAGTCAGAGTGGCATCATCAAAAAGAAATGGCTCGCTACCATTAGCTTCATCATTTAATAGCATTCCCACCTGCTGACAGTGACCCGGCAGCAGAGCCGACAATTGTTCTGTAGTACCGGAAGAACCGGACTCCAAGAGCAGAGAAGGGAAAACAGCTAGGTGATAGGACACCTGTGAATCCAACAGCGATCTGCCCTGCCAGTCCAAAATATCCCCCCGGTAATAATTGCCCAAGTCAAGGCTGACTGTCCTTCTTTCCACAGCCATGCTAGCCAATTTTTCCCCCTGATAAATCTGTAAATAAGCAACTTTTCCCGCTAACAGCAAAAAAGCGAGAAAAAAACAACAGCCAAGAAAAACAATCCGGGATTTAATCCTGGCAGACATAATAAACCTCCCTAATCTCATCACCTTTAAAATGCACCAAAAGTGGCCATTTTATACAACGACCAATCACGGGGACGGTTCTGGTGATGGGTCCAGGTACAAGCTTAATCATCATCATATAGACCATCATCGGAACAGGAACTGGTAATAAATTCAGAGATCGCGGAGCGGTTCCGGTGATCGGAGATCATTAGAACAGTTCCGAGGATCTCTTTTCTGATAATCCCTGGTGATTTGGCGAGCGATACATCCTGAAACAAGGTTATCGCCTGAAAATTTTCGGCTATGGGGAGAAAAGAGGAGAAAGGGGAAGAAAACAATAAGATTATCCCCTAACACCGGGATAGTCTTTTATCGCTACTTTTGATAATGTCTTGCTGCTTTCTGGTGTTCTGTAAAGGTAACGCTGAAGTGATGGGAACCATCTCCCTTAGCTACGAAGAAAAGATAATCCACGTCGGCAGGGTGCAAAACAGCATTGATCGATGACAGCCCGGGATTGGCAATCGGGCCTGGCGGCAGTCCCATATGCAGATATGTGTTATAGGGAGAAGGGTTCTGGAGGTCTTTATTCGTCAATTCTTCCTTCTGCTTACCCAATATATACTGAACAGTGGCACAAGATTCCAGGCGCTTCTCTTCATTTAAGCGATTCAAAAACACAGCAGCAATACGTGAGCGCTCCTCTTCCAGTTTGGCCTCTCTTTCCACAATAGAAGCCAGAGTAACTACTTCCCTTACACTAAACCCTATTTCATCGGCACGCTGCTCCATTTGAGGGGTAAAAGTCTTTTGGAACCTCTGCAGCATCATTTCAATGATCTTTTCCTCAGACATTCCAGGGCGCAGTTCATATGTAGCGGGAAACAAAAAGCCTTCCAAGCGCTGATGTCCTGCGGCAGATATGCCCTCTAAAAAGGAAAAGGTATATTTAGCATCTAAAGCCTTTTGGAAAAGTGTTCTGTCAGCGATTTCCTTTTCCACCAACAGGTTCTCGATCTGCTTAACTGTGAAACCTTCTGGTATCGTAACGCGATTAGTAGCAACTTCACCGCTGCTGATGCATTCTACTATTTTTTTCATCGACCAGGAGTTGTTGATCTGGTAGGTCCCAGCTTGCATATTTTTATCCTGTCTGGTTAGACGACCGTAATAAACAAAAAACCGGCTACTTCTGATTACATTGCTGTCCGCCAGAGTTTGTCCTATTTCACTCAATGTCGACCCCTTGTCAATGGTAACCGTTACTATTTGTGATTCAGATGGTGTCGAACAAACGGGTTTTAAGAACGATCCCACAGCCCAGACGCCGACGCCAATGCTTCCGAGCACTAAGATTAGAGCAGCAAAGCGTAAAGGATGTTGAGATCGTTTAAAAAGAGATGATAGTATTTCTCTAAGTTTCACCATAAATGGCAACAGCCAACTTTCCTCTCCTGTTTGTTTCATTATAGCAGTCGTTACAGATAGTGACAAGCTTCGACAGATACTGGAGTAAAGGCACTTTAGGCAGATTCTATTTGCCGGCCGGATGAAAAAACCATAGTATCAAAAGTGCACTGGGGATTGGACCCAGTGCACATCAGATTCTTTATAATTTTTGATGATTTTTGTTTTTTGTTCCCGAATCAGCCTGTACATTTGTCTTATGCCCCGGAATCCTCACCTTGTTCTCCTGTGTCTCTTATCGAATCTAAAATAAATAAAGCAGGCACCGGAAAAACCCGCGTGCCTGCGTCTATCTTTGCTTCCCAGTAACGTTAATCTTCGGGTTTTGGATCCGGTTCAGGCTCTGGC
>DIQC01000068.1:1179-22081 GCA_002426495.1 Thermacetogenium sp. UBA5472 | reverse complement strand
TTGGATCCGGTTCAGGCTCTGGCTCAGGCTCCGGATCTGGCTCTGGGGGTGGTTCTTTAGTACCAACCCTGACAATCCGCTCAGTGGGCCGATAGTAATCGTTGGAGAGAAGTTTTTTGTTACCGTTGATAATCCTGTAAGCACTGGTTCTGTACCCTTTGGAACCAGATTTTTCAACAACTGTTTTGCCTTGCAGAAGGCTACTGTCTTTTTTCGTTGTAACCTTTGGATCGATGACATTGTTGACCACCATCTCCAAACTCACATTCTTTCGCTGCTGCAGGTTGCCGAAAATTTTCATGGTTATTGAGCTTGAGCCCACAGAAGTTTTTATATAAACAGGGGATTGTAAATTATTACGGAATTTAAAATCCTGAAGTCCATATGAAACTGTGGCATCACGACCCAAGGGTACATAAGCAATAGGTAGAGAATGATTGCTTCTCTCTACAATTTCCAGTCCAGCCAGCAGAACAGTGTTGTATAGTGTTGAAGATACCTGGCAGATCCCACCGCCGATCCCTGGCACAAATTCATTTGCTACGATGACAAAGGCCTCTCGATAGCCCTTTTGAGCGGTTCGGGGACCCACTCTGTTATTAAAAGAAAATACTTCCCCCGGCTTAACCAGGGAATCATTGAGAGCCTTAGTTGCAATAGCTAGATTGCGTGACCTATTATAATCACCGGCATCAAACCTTGTAGTAAATGATGAAATCAAGCCATTGATGCCCATTGCCTGGACATCGGCTGTGGTAATCTCCGGCTCTTCTTCATGGACCTTTAATTCAATTTGCCTGGCAAAAGGCTGCTCAAATGAATTTATTTTCTGGGCTGTATCATCCAGATCAACCATCATACCGTTCTTACCGGGAATGATAGTGATTCTATCCTGACCATCAATAACAAGACGTGCATTCTGGGGCTTGTCAAGGCCTTCCAATAACGGATCAATAGATGATTCCAACTTTTCAGTATTAAATGTTATCTCCTTGATTGGTATAACAATCTGCTTTTGGTAAGCCTTCCAGGCTTGGTTAATGCGCTCAGTGTACGAACCAGACCTACCGTTCAGATAAGCTCCTTGAGCGGCTTCTTCTGGCTCAGGCATGGAAAAACCAAGCTCTGCTCTAGTCGTATTGACTGTTTTACCATTGAGGGTCATCTCAATGGGAGCAGAAAGAAAATCCTGCTGTAACTGAGATATCTTTTGTTCGGCTTCCTCTTGGGTAAAACCACCGACCTGGAGCCACTCAACCTTGACCCCGGGCAGTATTTTGTCCTTCCATGTCACAGACAAATAAACAGAAACACTGAAAAAGATCGCCAATAATCCAATCAAGACCCCTAATATAACGATGGCCGTCTTTTTCTTTATCATAGCGTCTCCCCCCCCCTACCATTTACTATTTAACGCAGGAAAGACCACCTGAATGGTAGGAACGCTTATGCATCTTCCACTGACAGCATATTCTGATAAGTATCAACAGCCTTTTCCCATTCTTCCTCTTCCTCGATATAATAGAGGAAGTCTTCCCCATCCTCATTTTGAGAATATTTAAATAAAACCTGTTCATCCCCATCTACGGGCTGAAGAACCACATACTCATTATCATCCATCATAAACTTATAAACTAAATTAAATTCATGCTCCTGACCCTCATCATCTTCTAGTAATAAAACGTTTTCTTCGCAGTCACTATTCATCGACTGGCACCTCCTCAAATTTAGATTATATAAGAATCCCTTCATAAAAAGAGAGAGCTATTGTCATTATCTCCTATTTGCGGTAGTTTTACTCACCTTTTTCCCGTGTTCCCTGCCGACTGGCTAGATAACTTTCTAATATGAGAGTGGCTGCAACTTTATCGATCACTTTGCGCCTCTTGCGCCTTCTCATGTCTCCTTCCAAAAGGACGCGCTCCGCTGCTACAGTAGTCAAACGCTCATCCCAGAACGCAACAGGTATACCAGTCTCCTCAGTGAGCATCTCGCCAAAAGAAACATATCCTGCAGCTTCATCACTGGGTCTCCCGTCAAGATGCCTGGGATAGCCGATAACCACCTCTTGAACATCATATTGACACATCAGATCAGCGATAGATTTAATATCTTGCTCTGTATCGGTGCGTGTGATTGTCGTCAAGGCTTGCGCTATCACACCTAACTCATCACTTACAGCAACACCTATCCTTTTTGATCCCATATCAAGTCCTAATACTCTCATAGACTACTCCTAGTAAACCTTAATATAGAAATAAGGGCATGCACGGGCACAATATCCGCATAAAAGGCATTCCTCTTGCCGCACATGTGTCTTCCCGTCTGCGCCCAGGAATAGTGCCCCCTGTGGACAGACTTCGGCACACTCTCCACAGCCTTCACACCACGGGTCGATATGCAGATGTCTCAACGCTTTGCTGACCCGCTTCTTTAATTCATCCGGAACCGGAAGACCGCTTGCAGTCAGGACATTGATGTCCACTTCCTGGGGCGTCTTCATCCCCACAGCTACAGCTGATACAAATGGCCTGCTAAAAGCAAACTGAAGGGCTTCATCAGCCTGAGGCAAGAGATTGCCTCCTCCCAAAGCTTTCATCAAATAGATACCCTTACCGGCAGCCGCAGCCCCTGTCAGCACATTCTCCATTTGTTGGCGTGTTCCGTCCTGAATCCCCAGGCCCTGTATATTAAAAAGGGGATGGATGACATCTATCTCCGGCATTTCCGCTGCTGCCTGAGCAGCAGCAATCCGGTGTGTGGAAATCCCAACTGCCTTCACTAACCCCTTTTCTTTAGACTCAATCAGATAATCCAGGGCAGCTCTGTGCCCACGGATGGTTAAAGCTGATTCCTGCTCATGAAGTAGAAAAATATCTATATAGTCGCGATCAAGCTCCTTCCTTGCTTTGTCAAGGCTGGCTTTCATTTCCTCTGCAGTTACAGCATATGATTTTGTGGAGATGATGATGTCTTTATTGGGAAAAGCACGCAACAGCTTTCTAAGATAAGCATAGCTGTCATAGATTTCGGCCGTATCAAAAAAGTTAACCCCCTGCTCAGCTGCATATTTAAGTAATACCGCACCCTCGTCAAGGGAAAGACCGGCCTGCAATGGCCCTATGGTGAGAGAACCAAAGCAAAGACGAGACACATTAATACCTGTTCTGCCAAGATTTCTGTATTCCATATATTCTTATTCTTTTTCCTTCTGAAGATAGCTTGTTACTAGCTCTTCTAATATTTCGTCACGCTCATATTTGCGAATCAGATTCCGTGCGCTGCGGTGGTTGGTGATGTACGCCGGATCTCCTGAAAGAAGGTAACCGACTAACTGACTGATGGGGTTATAACCCTTCTCCTTCAAAGCAACGTATACAGACCTCAGTGTTTCCCCCACTGAATCCGCATCTTCACTCTGAAACCTATAAGCCGTCGTTTTATCCAGTTCATTTTCGCCCATCTTGGTTATCACCCCTGATTTCGCCTGGTATTGATTGGCATTGGTCTCTTTACTTAACTTATTCTCTATTATCTAAAATGATCCTTCTATAAAAAGGCATTATCTTTCAATAATTTAAGAATGCAACTGCTGGAGCAGGATCTCTTTGCCTTTATCCAGAGCTTCAGGGAGGCGTCCGGGATTCTTTCCACCGGCCTGTGCCATCTCCGGCTTTCCCCCACCTCCGCCATCCACAACCCGGGCTACCTCTCTGAGCAGTTTCCCGGCATGAAGCTTGCGGCTTTTAGTAAGATCCTTGCTGACAAAACATACCAGGCCCACCTTATTATCCAGTGGACTGCCTAAAAGAGTCACACCTGAACCCAATCGATCCTGAAGCAGATCACCCAGTGACCTAAGGTCATCCATATCATTGACATTTACTCTACTTGCCAGAAACTTTACACCCTCAAGGGCAATAGCCTGATCTAGCAGGGAATCTACCTCACTGTGCATCATCTTCAGATGCAGTTGCTCGATTTCTTTATCTTTTTCATGCAGATCTTGCATCAATGACTCTAACTTGCTGATAACTCCCTGTGGTTCAACCTTGAGAAGATCCGCGGCACTGTGAAGGAGATCATTGTTGTCTCGCCAATAGTGCAGCAGAGCATCACCAGTCAAGGCTTCAATGCGACGCACCCCAGTACCTATACCGCTTTCTGATATTATATGAAAAAAGCCTAATTCACTGGTACGGCGCACATGGGTACCACCACATAATTCCTTGCTGTATTCACCGATCTGCACGATCCTGACAAAATCGCCGTACTTTTCACCAAAAAGGGCAATCGCACCCTCTACCCTGGGATCATTTTGTTCAGCTTCAAAGGTATTGACCAAGACATTCCTCATAATATATTCATTAACCATTTGTTCCACTCTGGACAGCTCCTGTTCGGAAAGGGGTGCAAAATGAGAAAAATCGAAACGCAACCGTTCCTGGGAAACAAGTGATCCCATTTGCTGGACATGATCCCCTAAAACTGTTCTTAAAGCATTGTGCAAAAGATGGGTTGCCGTATGATTGCGTGCAGTCCTCAAACGTGGCTGTTCATCCACCTGGGCAAGCATAATGTCACCTTTCTGAACAGCGCCACGGCTGACGATTCCGTGATGGACAATCACCCCACTCTTGTCACTCTTTGTATCATTGACGGTGATCTCCCCACCGGGGCCGCGCAAAACCCCCTGGTCTCCAACCTGACCGCCACCTTCAGCATAAAAAGGAGTTTGGTCCAATATTACCTGCACCTGTTGGCCTTCGTCAGCTTTTTCTTGTTCGTGGCCATCATCTAATATAAGCAGGACCTGGGAACGAACAGAAAGGTTCCCATAACCAATAAACTCTGTTTGGCCAACGTTATGGATCTCATAGGTCTTAAAACTATCCCCTGGCATGGTTTCCACACGGGCTGCCCTGGCCCGGGCACGCTGTTCTTCCATAGAGGCCTGGAATCCATCCAGATCAACATTCATTCCCCGCTCTGCAACTATTTCCTGGGTCAACTCCAGGGGAAAACCAAAGGTATCATATAGTTTAAAAGCCACACCACCAGGGAGGTTCTTCTCCCCATTATTCTCATATTTTACGAGATGCTCCTGCAGCATCTGCAGTCCCTGTTCAAGGGTTTCTCCAAAGCGTTCTTCCTCCAGGGACACAATCTTCTTAATGTGGCCGGATCGTTCTTTAAGTTCACGGTAAGGATCCTGGTACTGGGCGATGGTTTTTTCCGTCAGCTTGTTTAAGAAAGCCCCTTCGATCCCCAGCAATCTACCGAAGCGAACCGCACGCCGCAGGATACGCCGCAGCACATACCCCCGTCCCTCATTGGAAGGATGTACACCATCAGCTATAAGGAAGGATAATGCCCTGGAGTGATCTGCTATAACTTTGAGGGCAACATCACTTTTAGGGTCATCCCCATAGCTAACACCCGCTATCCTGGCCGTCTCTTTGATTAAAGGAAAAATAAGATCTGTCTCAAAATTATTAGCAACACCCTGCATGACAGAGGCGACTCGCTCTAATCCCATCCCAGTATCGATATTCCGGCGCGGAAGTTTTGTGAGTTTTCCATCTTCCTCACGGTTAAACTCAGTGAACACAAGGTTCCATAACTCCAGATACCTGCCGCAATCACAATCCACTCCACAGTCAGGTGCTCCACAGCCAAACTCAGGGCCCAAGTCCACATGGATTTCTGAACAGGGGCCGCAAGGCCCGACAGGACCAGCCCCCCAGAAATTTGTCTCCGCACCCAAAGGTATAATCTTTTCCCTGGGAATGCCTATTAAATCATGCCATATTTCTACTGCCTCTTGATCATCATGATAAACAGTAATCCAAAGGTCGGCAGGTGGCAGCCCTAACTCCTTGATAAGAAACTCCCATGACCAGGCAATTGCTTCTTTTTTGAAGTAATCTCCGATAGAGAAGTTGCCCAGCATCTCAAAAAACGTATGATGGCGAGCTGTCTTTCCCACAACCTCCAGATCCGCAGTGCGCAAGCACTTTTGTGCAGTGGCAATGCGTGAATGTGGCGGAGTGGCCTTCCCTTGAAAATAGGGTTTGAAGGGAACCATACCTGCAACTGTCAGCAGCAGACTGGGATCATCCTTGGGGATAAGTGAAGCGCTTGGTAGGACCAAATGATCATGCAACCCAAAATAATCGAGAAATTTTCTCCGTAATTCCGCACCAGTACTCAATATTTAACACTCCCAAGTTTTTGCTCATTGTCAGGGCCATTATAGTATAGTATTTCAGTTATTGTCAATAAAACCATATTCCTTCGGTGGACACCGGCGGTGGACACCGGGACGGTTCTGATGTCCAACTCAGCACCGAAAAAACTATTAAGGCCGGGGATGGGAAGCTCGATTTCATATGTCAATACCCGGGGCACAGCCACCTTAGTCAGTAATGAGTGTCGAAATTAAGGTACATAAAGTACACTTTTTCCCCTACACTTCTTCTTGTAGCATACGTTATAATAAATGGAACAAACAACCTGAGGTGACTTCTAATGCCCCGGCAGAGTAGAAAACCCAGTGAGAGCAAAATCTACCATGTGATGGTGCGCGGCAATGAAAGAAGAGCAATTTTTTTAGATGAACAAGACAGGAAACGTTACAAAAAGATACTTTTACAGAAGAATGAAGACAATAAGTACGTAGTGTATGCGTACTGCCTAATGAATAATCATGTTCATCTACTGATTAACGAAGGTGAAGAAACTATTTCGAGAATAATGCAAAGGTTGAACATATCCTATGTTCGGTACTTCAACGCGAAATACGAAAGGATAGGACACCTTTTTCAGGGCAGGTTTAGAAGTGAGCCGGTAGAGCAAGACCGCTATCTCTTGGCAGTTATTCGCTATATTCATCTAAATCCGGTAAAAGCAGGGATAGTAAAGCGAGCAGAGGATTATAAATGGAGTAGTTTTGGCGAATACTTGAGTGAGGATAACAGACACGACGAAATAGTAGACCGCAAATTTATTCTCGAAATGTTTCATGAGGATACAGTAAAGGCCGTGGAAGCATTTACAAAATATACGAAAGTTCAGGATAATAGACAGTTTCTTGACATACAGGAAGAAAAAATGCACCGCAGTGAGGCGCAGAAAATAATTCATGATATATTGCGGGAAAACCATATGACACTTGAAGCCTTAATAAACTGCAGTGATGTCGGATTAAGAAACAAAATAATACTAGAGATAAGGGATAGGACAAAATTGTCACTAAGAAAGATGGCTGAGGTTCTAAACATGAGTAAGAGCACTATTGGTAATGTTATTCGTAGATAGGTTTCGTGTCTTCTTTGCTCGCTTCATTATTAACAAGCAGGAAAGAAATTGCTCTTTGGTTTACCATTCGTGTAAAGGGATTCATTATCCTTCTAGGTTAGCGGGTGCCTGGCTACCCCGAGGAAAGACCCATACCGAAAAGTGGACACCAGAACCGTCCCCTTGTCCACCTTGCTTACACTATCTTTTCCCACAAATAGAGCAGCACTACACGCAAAATCCCGGCAACCGGCACGGCAAATATAAGCCCTAATGGCCCTGCCACATAACCCCCTACCAGGAGAACAAAAACCGTAGTCAGCGGGTTTAACCCTACACTATCTCCCAGCAGGCGGGGAGATAGAAAGCTCGCTTCTATCTGTTGAACCAGAACAATAATCCCCAGCATGAGCAGTCCCTGCCAGTAGTTGATAGTCAGGGCAAGCCCCACAACTGGAATTGACGCCAGTATCGCACCGAAATATGGAATCAGGTCACTTATTGCTATAAATAATCCGATTAAAGCGGCAAAAGGCATATTGATCAAGGCCGCTCCCACACCTGTCAATAAACCCACAATTATGGAAATAAGCAGGCGTCCCCTGAGAAACTGGCTGAAGATGATATCCCCTTCACGCGCTAGAATTAATACATCCTTCCTGTAATTGGGGGGGAGAATACCGAGACAAGCCTTTTTAATTTGTCTAAAATCCTTAACCATATAGTAGGCAAGGAAAGGAGCAATAATGAAACTGGGAAGGAGTGAGACAGTCCCCACAGCAGTGTCTGCAAAATCGCGCATACCCCTGAGTATCCCCTGGCGTATATCCTTGATGGTCCCCATCAGGATCTGCCAAACTTCCGAAGGCAAGCTCATGCGGCTTGACAGACGATTAAAATATTCCCGTGCAGCTTCCCATGTTTCCGCATAAACAGGAAATATATTAGCAAAATTTTTGGCTTCATTGAACATAACGGGAACGAATAAAAAAAGAATGATGCCTAGAAATATAGTCAAAGCACAATAAACAGTAAGGATTGCTTTGGATCTTTGCGCTCCCCTGGACTCCAAGCTGCGAACAAGAGGATAGATAATATAGGCCAATAGAGCAGCAATGGCAAAAGGAATCAATATAGAACGAATGTAATAAACGAATACCCCTGCAGCCAGTCCGATCAGGCAAAGAATAAAAATACGTAGAGTTCGATGTTCCATTATGCTTGATTGGCAGTTAGCGGCGCGTCATTTCCAGCACCCCTCGGGAAACTCCACGCAGTACACGCTTGGCGTTATTACCTATTCGTCCTGACTGCAGATTGAATTTCCTGAATTTTCTGCCGGAATCTTGACGTGATACATAGATCGTCCCTAAGAGCGCTCCCAGGACACCACCTGCCACTAACCCACTTAAATAATTGCGCTTAGCCAACTTTGCTCACCTCTCTTCAGTAATCAAGATAGTTCATCATCTGGCGTTAAAGCCATCAGATTTCCATCTTCGGTGATTTCGTAAACCTCATTCTCTCCACTACCACTGAATTCAACAAAGCAGGACCAGCAGTAATACTGATCTGCTCCTACCTTACCGGTCTGATTACCCCTGCATATCGGGCACTGCATCCTGACCACCCCTATCTGAATCATTGTATCTGGCGATTATTGATTCCTTTCCCCAAGACAAAACCATTTCTGGAGACAAATTCATTCTGCCGGAAAGGAGATCCCCGACAACCCCTGTAGATAATTCGTAGCCTTTAATTTCCCCTTCGACGGCATCAAAAAGCACATCCTTGAGGATTCCCAGATTCTCTCCATCCTCAGTCAATACCACTTCCCCACCTGTTTGGCTTATACTTTTTAGTGCTAAACCCTGTTCTTCATCCGGTTCTCCAGTCTGTTCTTCAGCCTGTTCTTCAAGCACTTCCGGTCCAGAAATTGTCACGGCATCGGTACCAATAGCGCTAATGCCAGGAAAGGGCAGGTAATGTTCACCCACCACCAGGTAGCGAATCTTTAAATCGGGGTGACTCCAAAGGATATCATCCACCGAACCGATTTCTTTTCCCGATGCGAGAGAAACCACCGGTAATCCGGTAATTTCCCGGCCTTTTTGCAAATTAACCCCTTCTCCCTAAATATTATTAGGCACCAATATTATTGCCGTGTTTATCAAAAAAAATGCACCTTCTAGATGAAGATGAGCGCATCCATTTATCCTATTCTCTTGTCAATAAATCCTCCTGAAAATCCTTCTGAATTGCAGTAGCCGAGAACGCTACCATCATCCTTTATCATATTCTGCGATCAATAAATCCACCTCCTAAGACCAGGTCATCCTGGTAAAAAACCACTGCCTGTCCGGGTGTTACCGCTTTTTGCGGCTGGGAAAAACGCACAACAATCTCTTCACCTTCACCAGGAGAAATTACAGCCTCAACTGGAGCGGCATTATAGCGAATTTTCACTTGAGCCTGCAGGGGTTCCTGTAAAGATTGAATGGCGATGAAGTTGACATCCCTTGCTGTCAGCCCGGAGGCCAGCAGATCCTGAGCTTTCCCTACCACAAGGGCATTGCGCAAGGGATCTATTTCTACAACATAGGCAGGGTAACCTAGTGCCAGCCCTAAACCACGCCTCTGGCCGATGGTATAAAAAGCAACACCCTGATGCTCACCAACAGAATTTCCCTCTCTGTCATAAATGATCCCCGGTTCAGCTGTCCGGTGAGCATTTTTCAATAAAAAGCTGCGGTAATCATTATCTGGAATGAAACAGATCTCCTGACTCTCCTTACTGCCAGCAACAGAAAGTCCTGCATCAGCAGCGATTTGCCTGATCTCTTCCTTCCGGTAATCACCGAGAGGAAAAATCAGATGAGGAAGTATCTCCTGGCTCAATGTATACAACACATAGCTCTGATCCTTATGATCATCAAGCCCCTTCTTTAAGACCCATCTCCGGCGCTGCTCATCGTAAGCGACTCGCGCATAATGGCCGGTCGCTAAATAGTCTGCTCCCAGTTTACGTGCAACATCAAATAAAGCGCCGAATTTGATAGTCCTGTTGCAGACAACACAAGGATTGGGAGTGCGTCCGGCAAAATACTCACTGCAGAAATAGTTCACTACATTCTTTTGAAATGTTTCCTGTAAATCGCAAACATAATGAGGAATCCCCAGGGATTTCGCAACCTGGCGGGCATCATCCACAGCAGATGAGCCGGGCAGTTCGCCTGACCAATGTTCCATAGTGATACCACAAACATGATATCCTTTTTCTATCAGCAGAACAGCTGCAGCTGAACTGTCAACCCCCCCGCTCATAGCAACAAATACTGTTTCGTACACTATATACCTCCTCCATGGCCAATAACGGGGACCACTCTCTCGCTCAATGAGCGAGTACAACATCATGACCATTCTTGTGGGTTGCCAAGAACCCTGACTACTTTTCCCTTCTCAGTTGTTCTACCACATCTACCAGAACATGCAGAACATACTCAATATCATCCTCTGTTGTAGAACGTCCCACAGTCATTCTGATGGTTCCTGCGCCATTCTTCTCGGAAAGGCCGATGGCCTCCAGGACATGAGACAGCTGTGTGGAATCGGAACTGCAGGCAGAACCGGTAGAAACAGCGATCCCATGCTTATCAAGGGCCACAAGCAGACATTCCCCTTTAACACCGCGGAAACTGATATTCACATTATGGGGAAGTCTATGCTGGGGATGCCCGTTTAACCTTGCACCTGGTATACGCTCTTTGATGCCTCGAATTAACAGGTCACTCAATTTTCTATATCTCTTGCTTTCAGCAGACTGCTCCCGGATGGCAATTTCCGCCGCTTTACCCAATCCCACTATACCTGGGAGATTCTCTGTTCCCGGCCGACAGGTTCTTTCCTGCCCACCCCCATGAAACAGAGGTTTGAGCTTGATCCCCTCTCTAACATACAGAGCCCCTGCTCCCTTTGGCCCGTAGATCTTATGGGCTGACACAGAAAGAAGATCAGCAAATAAGTCATCTACATTTAAAGGCAAATAGCCCGCAGTCTGCACAGCGTCAGTGTGAAAAATAATGTCATGCTCCCGAGCGATCTTGCCGATTTCAGAGATAGGCTCAATGGTTCCGATCTCATTATTGGCATGCATGATAGTGATTAAAATCGTATCGCCACGAATAGCCTTTCTAACATCATCGGGATCTACCATCCCATACTGATCCACAGGAAGAAATGTCACATCAAACCCATTATGGGAAAGCATTTGACAGGTATCCAACACAGCATGGTGTTCGATGGTGGAAGTGATAATATGTCTACCCCGCTCTCGGTAGTTGAAAGCAGTTCCCATAATAGCCAAGTTGTCCGCCTCTGTGCCACCGCTGGTAAAAATCACATTCTCTTGCTCGGCTCCCATTAAGCGAGCAACCCTCTGCCTGGCCACTTCTAGGTACTGCTGTGCGGCACGTCCATAAAAATGAAGACTAGATGGATTGCCAAAATGAGTATCCAGCACTTTATGCATCTCTTGTAAAACACTGGGATCAACCGGTGTTGTTGCAGCATGATCAAGGTAAACCTGTCTCCTTGTTGTCATAACCCTACCCCCTATAAATGGTTGGTGCCAAGTCAGATGCCTGGAACCGTTGATACTATTTTATGTTGCATCTTTACGCTGTGCCTTTTTTAATGCCGCAAGGTATTCTTTAATATGCCGCTCCCTCCCGGATTCGGACGGCTCATAATATCTGCGCCACTTCAAAGGATCCGGCAGATACTGCTGGGAAACGTAATGCCCTTGATAATTATGGGGATACAAATAGCCATCCCCATGGCCCAATTTCTTTGCCCCACGATAGCTGGCATCCCTTAAATGTTTAGGCACTTCCCCCGCGGCCCCTTTCTCCAAATCCTTTAAGGCCTCCCCAATCCCTTTGTAGACGCTATTGCTCTTGGGAGCACAAGCCACATAAAGTGCCGCTTCTGCCAGAACCAATCTCCCTTCAGGCATCCCAATATGCTCCACAGCCCTGGAGGCAGCCTCCGCTACGACCAGTGCCATAGGATCTGCAAGCCCCACATCCTCTGCAGCATGAATAACGATCCTCCTGGCAATGAAGCGTGGATCTTCTCCCGCCTTCAACATGCGAGCCAAATAATGCAGAACCGCATCTGGGTCAGAGCCCCGCATAGATTTGATGAAAGCAGATATTACATCATAATGCTGGTCCCCTTGGCGATCATAGATAACAGGGGCCTGCTGCACAGCTGCCGCGGCTTCATCCAACCCGATGTGTATTACCCCATCAGGTCCTGGGAGGGTGAGGTTCACTGCGATCTCCAGAGCATTGAGTAAAAACCGAGCATCCCCACCGGAAAGACGAATCCAATGCTCCCTCGCTTCTGAAGCAACCTTTAACTGCAGCTTGCCAAGCCCACGTTCTGGATCAGATATGGTTCGCTCTAAAATCTGATCCAGGTTCTTTGGTTTTAGGGGGTAAAAAGACATGACCCTGGTCCTAGACAGCAAGGGGGAATTAACTGAAATATAAGGATTTTCCGTTGTCGCACCGATTAAAATCGCAACACCCTCTTCCACACCTGGCAGAAGCACATCCTGCTGGGCCTTGTTAAAGCGATGAATTTCATCAATAAAAAGTATTGTTTTCTGGCTGTAAAATTTTAAACGATCACGTGCCTCCTTTAGCACCTTACGCAGTTCCCCGACACCAGTACTTGTAGCATCAACTTGAACAAAAACCGCCTGGGAAGAACTGGCAATAATTTTTGCCAGTGTGGTTTTACCTGTTCCAGGAGGGCCATAAAAAATCGCTGAAAAGGGATTGTCTGCCTTGAGAGCTGAATATAACAACCGGCCAGGAGCAACCAGGTGTTCCTGTCCGGCGAATTCCTCTATGGTTTTAGGCCGCATTCTAAATGCAAGGGGACCTTCCTCATCGAGAGCCTTTTGCTGGGCATAGTCAAACAAATCCACCGGAGTCACCCCTTTGTATTCACGGATTAAGCCAAGTGCTGATTAATAAGGCGCACTAAATCTTGTTTGGGGCGAAAGCCGGTAAACCTGTCAACCTCTTCACCATCCTGGAAAAGTATCAAAGTCGGTATACTCAATACCTCGAACTTTTCAGCAATTTGGGGGTTCTCGTCAACATTTAGTTTAGCAACCTGCATCCTTTCCCCATAATCCTGGGCGATCTCTTCCACAACCGGAGCGATCATCTTGCAGGGACCGCACCAACCTGCCCAAAAATCCACCAGTACCGGGTTTTTTGCATTCTTTAATTCTGCAGTAAAATTCTGTGCATTCAAAGTAGTAATGTCCATAATTATCCACCTCCTGGCTTTTCCTACAGAATATAATTATCCTGGGCCTCTGTCAAGACCCAGGACATTACCCTAGGGGACGCGGGGACGGTTCTTGCGCCTCACTGCGTCTTCACTCTTGCTGCTCAAGTGGATGGTTCTCTTCCGTACAGGCTGACAGCATTGAGACCACAATCTTCTTCTACCGCACCCTGATAGGCATGGGACCACTATCCCATTTTGTCCGAATCCTGCTCCGGTGGAGAGTCAGGAGGGATAATCTCAGGCCGTTCACTCCCTGGATGATAAGTACCAGGAGTTGGTTGTGGTATTTCTAAAGGGCCCATATCAGGACGAGGAATACGGAAATTTGCCATAACCATCACCTCCCATATGATTTTTTTAATCCTGACCCATAACAGAATCGATCCCGTACTGTTCAAAGTGTTCCCGAAACTGACCGATTGTCTTCACGGAAATACCTGTCTCAGCTGCAATTTCTTCATCTGCCCTCCCAACCGAAAGCAGATAAATAAATTTGTCGAAGTTCCCCCCTACATCTTCTACCATTTGCTGCAAACTGACCTGTGAGCTCCAAGGCGGCCCCAATCCATACATTTCCCCACATCCTTTTCTTTCAAATATTTGCGATTGATTTACATAGTAATAACTATATAATAGTATGTGAAAAAGTACTCCTTCCTATCCATCACCCTGCTCATATCTATTAATACTCATATCTCACACAATCCGGAACATTTAGTAAAGCTGTGGGTACTTTTAAAAGGAATAGCCCTCTAAATGTCGAAATGAATCGAAGCGTCAAAGATATTTGGATTGGGAAAGGAGAACCATTAAATTGAAAAATTATTTACAGTTAACCCGACACACCGGCAATACAACTCTTTTTTTAGCAGTAGAGATGTCTTTGGTCTCTGCTTTGCGCGGAATTCCCCTCCATATGCATGCTGAGGGACTGCGTGGGACTGGAAAAACAACGATTATGCGTTCAATCAAACAAATATTACCCAAAATAACCAGAATCAAAGGCTGCCTCTATAACTGCGACCCAGATAACCCCCACTGCCCTCAGCACGCAAAACTGACACCAGATGAAATCGCTGAAGTGGGCACAGAAGAAGTCCCTGTTCCCTTTCTGGAAATATCTCATTCAGCAAAAATCGGGACTGTTGCGGGAACTATTAACCTGAAAAAACTAACTGACCCTACCCAACCGGAGGCAGCCCTTCTCCCAGGCATAATTCCTCAAGCACACCGGGGCATTATCTTCATCGATGAAATTAACAGGCTGGCAGACACTTCTCCTGAGATCACCGACATTCTGCTGGATGCTATGGGTACTAAACCTGGGCGTGTTCAAATAGAGGAAACAGGCCTCCCCTTAGTAGAAGTTCCTGTATCAGCCTCTGTTTGGGCAGCCTCAAACCCGGATGAGGAACCAGGACCGCTGTCTGAAATCCGCAGACAGCTTTCCGATCGCTTTGATCTGGTGATTCCTATGGGCAGGCCATCCACACCTGAGGAGGTGGTGGATATCTTGAAAACAAATGATGAGGCAATGAAGAGTGATGACCGGGGGCTTTCTGTAGAGGAGCAAAGCCAACTGGAACAATTGAAAAAGAACATCGAAGACATTGCCCTGCAGTGCGACATAGATATGCCCGATTATCTGACGAATTTTTTGGCTAATCTCTATATTAATTACAATATTGAGAGTTTGAGAGCATTGGAAGCTATCAGGCAGGCGGCTATCCTGCACTGCTCTTTGAGAAAGAGAAACCAGTTGCTGATCAGTGATATCATGGCCGTACTTCCCCTGGCTCTTTATCATCGTGTAAATCCTGCCACACTCACTGAGATCATGAATACAGTAAACAGTAACCGGATGCTCGATGATAAAAAAAATGGATCAGGATTTAAGCTGCCTAAATTTGTCAAGCGGAATCAGACAAAACACCAGCAGTTCGTTGATATTGCTCCACCTGAAAAGGCAAGGTCCCTGCGAGACCTGCCAGAAGGTGATTTCATAAAAAAAGAAAAAGAACATTAAAATAAAAGAAGGAATGCTATGTCAGTGAACCTGTTCTTGGATTATTTGTCACCCAAACAGCATAAAGAGCTAATAACACAGATTACGGCCAGCCTTTCTCAAAAACAGGGATTCAGGATTGGGGAGTCAACTGTTGTCAGTCATTACCTGCACAGCATCAATCCTTTGCATCCTGAGGAAATTCGTATTCTTATGAATAGGGATGTGGGACAGGTCACGGCACATCACAAAGACCCCGGCCAGGTGATTCATGTGGATACATACCATGAACCTGCACTGGTGGATATAAGGTCATTGACTTTAGCCATTGCACGAACAGTAAGGACTTATCTCAACATTTATTATAAAGGTAAGGATATCGAGCCGCACTTGCGTTCTTATTTTGGGCGAATAGCTTTTAGAACAGGTGAAACTTCAGAAAGCCTGAAAGACGCATTGAGCACTCACAAAGAAAAAACTGACACTGAGCAAAAGGACCAAAAAAAGAACAGCCATGTTCATCTTTTGATAACTGATCTAGCGCCGGAGCATTATTGTCTCATACTCTGCCTTGTGGATACCATAGAAACAGAGCTGGCCAGACAAAAGATTGAAATCAGAAAAATAGATAATATTTATCATGTAGAAAAGCGCCAACAGATGGATCAGCTCAGTTATCTAGGCCTTGAACCTGATGAATACCGACTTTGGAATATGTCTATGTCCCTTTCCACAATTTTAAGTGGTGCTGATGATGTTATTGAATTCCTACAAACATTCCAACCGGGACCATTTCGCCGGAAAAAGCCTCTCTCCAACCTGCGCAACAGAAACGGCAATTTGAGGGGTTTGATTCTAGGTGCCGCTGAAGCCGGTATTATTAAGAGGGGATGGTTTGCAGATACCCTCACCAAGGAAGGGCAAAGTCTCTTAAGTTTTATGACTGAGCATCAGCATGAACTGGAAGCACAGCTGCGGAGAATGATCCGCAAACTGCCGGTTCCGCGGGGCAAATTTCGCTCTGTCAGCAATACCCGGCTCAAAAACAGGCAAAAACATTACACTTATAACAGTAAATCAACAACATCCATGGAGGATTCATGGATGGGGAGTATAGCTGTACCGGAAACTGTCATGAATGCTGCCAAAAACAGCCTCTTAGAAAAACGCCCGTCATTCAGGATCACGCAAGATGATATCAGAGTACACAAAAAGGAATTTTCACAGCCTGTGGACATGTGCCTGGTATTGGACGGAAGTGCCAGTATGATTGGGCCAAAAACGAAGGCGATCAAATACCTTGTGGAGCATCTTTTTTTGGTGACCCGGGATAAAATTGCGGTGGTTGTTTTTCAGGGGCGAGAGGCAAGGGTAGCCGTACCCTTTACAAGAAATTATACCCGCTTGAAAGCGGGAATAAAATCCCTCCAACCTCAGGGTTTAACACCCCTTGCTGATGGGATATACAAATCGATCAAGTTAATAAAAAACCGGCAGGTACGCAACCCGCTGTTAATACTGATTACAGACGGAATGCCGACAACAGGTAAATGGACAATCAATCCTCAGCAGGATGCCCTGCGAGCAGCTGATATGATCAATGAAACCAAGGCGAAACTGCTCTGTATAGGGGTAGCTTCTAACCAGGAATTTCTTGAAGAACTTGCAGAAAAGGCAAAAGGAAGCGTTTATATCATGGACAGCCTGGATGATAGCGCAACTTTGATTGAGATCATCCATAGGGAAAGGAAAATTATCCAATCTTAAACCTTCCTGTGTTCCACGGACACGGTGATTTACTCCATATTATACTGACCCGGTTCCCCACCTTAGGCCTTCCTGTGTTCCAAAGCCACCCATAAAACAGAAACATCAGCGGGTGTAACCCCCGGTATGCGTGATGCTTGGCCCAATGTGCCAGGGCGCACCTTTATTAATTTTTCCTGTGCCTCCCTGGACAGTCCTCGCATCTGATTGTAATCAATATGTTCGGGGAGCCGCTTGTTCTCCAATTTTTCCATACGTGCCACATGAGACTCCTGTCTATGCAAATACCCTGCATATTTGTTCTCTATCTCCAATACCTCACCAACTTCAGGTGACAGATCTTGATCGCCCGCCAAGGCCATCAGATCAGAAAAGGTTATTTCCGGACGCCTGAGAAATTCATCGAGGGAGACTCCCCCTTTAAGGGGAGCACTGCCTTTCGCCTTAAGATATTCCTGCACCTGTGAGGTTGGTGATATTTTAGTCTTCTGCAGCCAAGCCTTTCCCTCTTTCAATTGTCTGACCTTTTCCAAATAAATGCGATAGCGTTCATCAGATACCAGCCCCACACGCCTACCTGTTTCAGTCAAACGCAGATCAGCGTTATCCTGACGAAGCAGCAGCCTAAATTCCGCCCGGGAAGTTAATATGCGGTATGGTTCCCGAACACCCTTGGTAATCAGATCATCGATCAACACCCCAATATAGGCCTCAGATCTTTTAAGGATCAGCGGTCCCCTTTCCTTAACAAATAAAGCTGCATTGATTCCCGCCAATATTCCTTGGGCTGCGGCCTCCTCATAACCAGATGTTCCGTTGATCTGACCTGCAGTGAAAAAGCCTTTAATTTCTTTTGACTGCAAGGTAGCATCCAATTGTGCGGGAACCAGGGCGTCATATTCGATCCCATAGCCGGCACGGATGATGTGAACCTCTTTCATGCCTGGGATAGTACGCAAAATCGCCAACTGAATATCCTCAGGTAGACTGGTGTACATCCCCTGGACATAATACTCATCTGTATCCCAGCCCTCAGGCTCGAGAAAAATCTGATGACGGCGCCGTGCTGGAAAATTAACCACCTTTTCCTCAAAAGAAGGACAATACCTGGGCCCCGCACTGCTGTTCTCCTCAGAGTAAAGAGGGGATCTATGCAGGTTCTCTCGAACAATGTCATGTGTCTGTTCATTGCTGTAGGTCAGCCAGCAGGACAGCTGCTCTCTTTTCTCCCTGGGTGAAATAAATGAGAAAAAAAGTGGCTCCGGATCGCCGTGCTGTTCAGATAATTCTGAAAAATCGATGCTCTTACGATCAACCCTGGGAGGTGTGCCTGTTTTAAAGCGAAGCAGTTCAAATCCAAGGTCTGAGAGTGATTCTGACAACCCCTGTGCTGCAATCTGGCCGTTAGGCCCCCCGGCGAAGCCCATATCCCCGATGATGATCCTGCCCCGCAGATAGGTGCCGGTAGTGAGTACAACCGTTTGGGCTTCATACCTTGTTCCCGTCTGGGTCTCTACACCCGTCACTCGCCCGTTAGAAACAAGAACCCGCTCCACAATTCCCTGACTTAGATCAAGGTTCGACTGTCCCTGCAGGGTCTTCAGCATTGCGCGCTGGTACCCCACTTTATCCACCTGCGCTCGCAGGGCACGCACCGCAGGCCCCTTACCTGTGTTGAGCATACGCATCTGAATAAAGGTTTTATCTGTATTCAACCCTATCTCCCCGCCCAGGGCGTCCACCTCTCTGACCAGGTGTGCCTTCCCCGGACCACCCACCGCCGGATTACAGGGCATTAAGGCCACATAATCAAGGTTCAATGTGATTAAGAGGGTTTTACATCCCATTCTTGCCGCTGCCAGGGCTGCCTCACAGCCTGCATGCCCCGCACCGATAACAATTACATCATAGACCATTACAACAGCCCTCCATTAACAGACACAGGGGGACGGTTCTCCTGTGTCAATCCCTTTTTGCCTTTGCAGATATATAGCCTGTGTCACTGCATCCGTATCATAACACAATATTATCAAGGGACTCAACAAGCAGGCAGGAGACGGTTGCTTCCTGAAGCAGATAGAAAACGTCAATCACTTGCACTTTTCCTCTAGATTCCTTCATGCCTTGCAAAAATGCTTTTAAACCACCGCCATGGTCGTAATGTCCATGTGAGATTACAAGGAAATCAACATCAGCAATGTTTACATCCATTCTTTTGGAATTTTCAAAAAACAATTCGCTGGCTCCCACATCAAACAGTATTCTATGATACTTTGTTTCTATATACAGACTAAGGCCGTGTTCGCTACCGAAATTTTTAAACATTGATGTGTTCTCCACCAATGTTTTGATAATCATTATCTTTGCCCACCACCCTTTTCAAAAAGCAGTTTCATTGTTTTATTGTAAACAGCATTTTTCTGCCTTTCCTTAGTTAGTCACCTCGGCCCTTATTACCTGCACGCCTGCCACGCCCATGCCTATGACAGCCACGGCCACAACTATTTTCTAATCCATCACAGAGCCGGTATTCGCCCCCTGTAATTGTCAGCACTTTACCATTCACCAATGATTCAGCTAATTTTCTTCTCGCTTCCACATATATTCCCTGCACGGTAGTACGAGCAATATTCATTTGTTTGGCACACTCTTCTTGAGTAAAGCCTTCTAAATCAATGAGTCTTATGGTTTCATATTCGTCAACCGTCATGTTTATTTGATCCTGATCATTCGATGCTGAATCAAGAGGACCAAATTTATTCCTTTCTGGTAGGCGGCATACCTTTCTCCATTTCATAGGTCTTGGCATGATCTATCACCTCAATATAACCAGAAATAACCAGAGCGTCCTCCGGTTACCTCTGATACTCATTTAGATTCTCTAGTTATTGGCCTCGTCCTCTAATTGTTCATCAATGGCCTCCAGTCGGCTTTGCAATAATTCTTTTTGTTCTTGGAGAAAGTTTTTATTTGTTTTTCCTGAATCCTGATTTATAGCATAACCCCTGCCAAAGCCACCGCCAAAACCGCGTCTGCAGGCAAGCCCCCGTCCCATTCCAAAACCAGCGCCATCCCTTCCTGTGCAAAGTCCTAGCCCTCTTCCGGTCTTTGCTCCAGCGCCCATTGGGCCTGTTCCATTTCTTCTCGGCATAACATTCACCTCCTCATAGTTTATGACATATGTCATTTAACTATTTTTATTATACTACGTTATTGACATATGTCAATAACTTTTTTGAGACTTTTTGAGGAAGTATAGTTATTCTGTGATAATGTCATACGCGGACTACCAAGCGTGATGGTGCGCATTCCTAAAGGATCACCCCCGCCCATGCGGGGAACACTTATCAGTCATTCTTGAAGCAGCACCTTGATTGAGGATCACCCCCGCCCATGCGGGGAACACCACAGGGCAGGAGTTACGCAGATCAGGCAACAGGGATCACCCCCGCCCATGCG
>DIQC01000068.1:758-1014 GCA_002426495.1 Thermacetogenium sp. UBA5472 | reverse complement strand
CCCGCCCATGCGGGGAACACTTTCTTGCTGTACGATGTATATATGGTATCACGGGATCACCCCCGCCCATGCGGGGAACACTCGTCACTTGCGGAATGCCTGAAGGCCGCTGTGGGATCACCCCCGCCCATGCGGGGAACACTTCATGCGGAAAGGAACCGACTTGCAGAAAAAGGGATCACCCCCGCCCATGCGGGGAACACGCATATACTACCTGCCGAAATACATGAAAAACAGGATCACCCCCGCCCATGCG
>DIQC01000068.1:0-559 GCA_002426495.1 Thermacetogenium sp. UBA5472 | reverse complement strand
CCGCCCATGCGGGGAACACACTATAGAGGGTTTGCCCGGTCGGGCGTTGCAGGGATCACCCCCGCCCATGCGGGGAACACAACATTGGCCTGATGTACCTATTTACAGTGACAGGATCACCCCCGCCCATGCGGGGAACACTAAGTCTTTTTGACACTGGCAACACCTGTCACAGGATCACCCCCGCCCATGCGGGGAACACGAGGATCGCACTCCTTCCGCATCAAGAGTTTCAGGATCACCCCCGCCCATGCGGGGAACACCCTGGCAATAGCATCTTTCCAGCGGAATCTTTGGGATCACCCCCGCCCATGCGGGGAACACTCACGTGCAAGATTTAGGCTGGCGTGATATTGGGGATCACCCCCGCCCATGCGGGGAACACCAGACAAAAATACTAGCTCCGGAGCGCAGAGTAGGATCACCCCCGCCCATGCGGGGAACACAATTATTGATAATACCTTCATACCGCTTATAGGGGATCACCCCCGCCCATGCGGGGAACACGCAATTATGGGCTTTCCAATTGGGTGGACAGAAGGATCACCCCCGCCCATGC
>DIQC01000056.1:2657-19587 GCA_002426495.1 Thermacetogenium sp. UBA5472 | reverse complement strand
AAGACTGAGAAAACTGTCCATTTGATGCTTTTTGTTTCTTTATAAATAGTCAATATAGTGGTACCGCAAGGATAATGGAGCAGCGAAAAAAGCATAGTCGACAGTGCAGTGAGCCAAGTCCAGCCGTTATTTACCAGCAGCCCTCTGAGGGTATGGAGGCTGTCTATTTCCAGCATGGCGCCTGCAGAGAGATAACTCATGATCATGATGGGCAGGACGATTTCATTGGCAGGCAGCCCAAGTAAAAAAGCCACCAATATGATTCCGTCCATACCGAGAAGATGCCCGAAGGGGTCCAGCCAATCAGCCAGGTAAGCGATGATACTGAGATCCCCAATATAGATATTGGCTAGAAGCCAGGTGATCGCTCCAGCGGGTGCTGCTACTACTACTGCACGCATGAGGACAAAGATTGTCCGGTCCAAGATTGAGCGGACCAATATGCGGCCGATCTGTGGCTTACGGTAAGGGGGCAGTTCAAGTGTAAAAAATGATGGCATTCCCTTAAGGACAGTTTTAGAAAGCAGCCAGGAGATCAAGAAAGTGATTCCTATCCCTAGTAGAATAAGGCAGACAACTGCTGCAGTAGCTGCTAATGTATTGTATCCGGCAGCTACGGAACCTCCCAGAAACAACATCCCTAGAGTGATCAGGGTAGGGAAGCGGCCATTACAGGGAACAAAATTATTTGTAAGTATGGCGATCAGCCTTTCCCGGGGGGATTCAATGATGCGGCAGGAAATTACACCTGCAGCATTGCAGCCGAATCCCATACACATGGTCAATGCCTGTTTACCGTGGGCACAGGCTTTTTTGAAAAACCGGTCCAGGTTAAAGGCCACCCTAGGCAAGTATCCCAGGTCTTCTAATAAGGTAAATAACGGAAAAAAGATAGCCATAGGGGGGAGCATTACCGATATAACCCAGGCTAAACTCCTGTACATCCCTAATACCAGTATCCCGTGCAGCCAGTCAGGGGCACTAATCATCATGAATAGTAATGTCAGCTGGCCCTCAATCCAAAAGAGACCATAAGAAAGCATTTGTGATGGGTAATTGGCCCCGGTGATCGTCAGCCAGAGGATGATTCCCAAAAGGGAGAGCATAATAGGGATGCCCAGCAGTCGGGATGTGACAATATTATCGATCTTTTGATCAAATTCACTTCTACGCATCACTTCATGGTGGGCGACCTTCCCTGCAATACTTTCAGCACAGCTGTAAATGCTGCTAACGATGGAGTCTCTGAACTTCTGGCTTTCTTCTGGATCTATTTCTTGTTTAATACTAGAAAGAATTGAAGGGAGGGATGTATTCAAGGTGCTCATATTGCTGCTCCATCCTTGAAAACAATCTTTCGCGCATTATCATCCATCTGTTTGCAGATAGCTTTGATCATACTCATATCCCCTTCCAGCAGGCGCAGGGCTACCCAACGATGGTTCACCCAACCAGGGAGAAAGGGACTGATCTGTGCTTCCAATCGTGAAGCAGCTTCTTCCACAGATGGTTCATAGGTCACCTTTCTAGGTGCTGTGGCAATAACCCCTGTTGCTACATCTAAGATGGTATCCTTTAATTCTTCAAGTCCTACACCATCACGAGCAGTTGTGGGCACGCAGGGCACTCCTAGCTCTCTGGAAAGCGCCTTAACATCCACCCGGATTTTTCTTCTAGCGGCTTCATCCATCAGGTTGACGCAAACTACTGCTTTTGGAGAGATCTCCAGCACCTGCAGCACCAAATTCAGGTTGCGTTCCAGGCATGTAGCATCTGCTACAACTATAGTGGCATCAGGACGGCCGAGACAAATAAAATCTCTGGCTACCTGTTCATCAGCTGATGTTGCCAAAAGAGAATAGGTTCCTGGAAGATCCACCAAAAGTATTCTCGTATTTTTATGAGTGAAGGTCCCTTCTGTCTTCAGGACGGTTTTCCCTGGCCAGTTGCCTGTATGCTGTCTGAGTCCAGTCAAAGCATTGAAAACCGTGCTTTTTCCGGTGTTGGGGTTTCCTGCCAGTGCCATGACCAACTGACCCTGTATAGGGTTCAGTCCAAAGGCTTGATAAACGGTCTTATTATCCCATGATTGATTTGTTAAATCCATTTTTGAACCTCCGTAAGCTTAGTCAAGTGAAACTAAGATCTGATCTGATACTTCACTCCGCAAAGCTATAATCGCTCCCTTGATATTAAAGGCAGCGGGATCTCCTGCCGGGCTACGACGAATGGCCTCCACCCGTGAGCCTGTTACTAAGCCCAGATCTAATAGATGGCGTCTGTTCCGCCCATTGGTGTTTAGAGCCGCAACTCTTCCAGATGCACCGTTAGAAAGTTGTGAAAGGGGTACAATAGTTCTTGACATTTGATTAACCTCCTCGTGTGTATTGATCGAAGCTAGATTTTAATTTAGCAGCGGGTAATAAAGTTAACCGCGGCTAAATTCGAAATGTTTAGTAGTAATATATTGCGGTTCTGGGGTGGGGGTGTCTGTCCATAAGCTGCCGTATAAGGAAGTACTAAATATTGGTGAAATGGCAACAATAGTAAGGTGTAGCTCTACAATACTTCTGATATAGCAGGTGATTCATCTGATGCGTGACATGTACAAAAGCGGGAAATATGGGAAGTATGGCAGAATTAAATCGATTATCTGCCTGTTATTTATTGCAGTTGTCCTTGCTGCTGGTTTTACGTTCAATGGTCAGCTGGAGGGTATCCAAAACATCATTGATAATGATGATTCCTGTAAAAAAGATAAAGCCTCAGGTCAATGCACATACTATACTGCTGACCAGCAGAAGAAGGAAAAGCGTCAAACAGCTGTTGAATCTGCCAAATTGGTTAATGATTATGCACAAAGTGAATCCGACAAGATATCTGTGAGTACACAGCATAAATCTGTTAGTAGAGCTGTAGAGGCCCAGTATAGTTCTGTGACGCCAATGTACAAGATCGATGTCAGTATTAGAGAACAAAAGGTAAGAATCTATGATGAGGATAGATTAATCAAGGAATGGATAGTATCGACCGGAAAGAATAACAGTACCCCATTAGGCAGTTTTACGACAAAGAACAAGGGCGATTGGTTCTTCAGTGAAAAGTATCAACAGGGGGGCAAGTGGTGGATAGCGTTTCAAGGAAACTATCTATTCCACAGCATTCCCATGGATCGTAATCAGAATATAATTGCCGAGGATGCAGAGATGCTGGGCATGCCAGCATCTCATGGGTGTATTCGTTTGGAAGTAGAACACGCAAAATGGCTACACAATAATATTCCTAAAGGGACTCCCGTTATTATTCACCATTAGTTTTTATCCTTTCAACGAAAGTGTCGTAATCTCATCTAAGAACTGCTCCTTTTTGCCCGCAGGAGTAGTTCATTTCTATTCAGAACGCTGGGTAGTCTGACATTTAACAGACGACTGCGCTTGTCAACTACCTATCTCCTATCTTAATTCATTCAGCGTATAAAGAGGCGCTTTTTTAGTAGGGAAGAGAAGATTGCTAAGCTGGAGGGTTACCTGAAAGATTTGAAGGCTGAAGCTGAATCTGTGGAAGCCAAAATCAGATGCCTAAAAGACGAGAAATAAGTTTTCGTAGTTGAGACCCTGGAATTAATCCGGGGTATTTATATCCATATACAGTATACAGTTTTGCGGGGAATACTTAAGCAACTTTGTATAGTGCGAGAATTGCTTTTGCCGCACATGTTGAAATGGGTATTTGGATAACTGTCTGATGGTCAAAACTCCAGCAGGATTTTACGACGGGATGAATGAATTTATATTGTAAGATATTGTGTTCTCATGCTCAGGAATAAGTAAGCAGCAAATCAGACGTACTCAAGAACAAAAAATAGCTAATTGGTAACAAACAAGAGCAGTCAAAAAGTTGCTCTTGTTTTAATGCTCATAGACAAGGATATTTACTGTTTTTGTAGAAAAAACATATATACTCATTTAATAATAAACAGCGGTTCAATATGACAGCAGCTGCCTGGGGAATTATCTGATGTCACAGTATTGTTAGCTGCAGTTATGGAAGGAGGAAGTTAAATTGCACTGGCCAAAGGAAGCTTTGAAACAGATTGAAAAAGCCCCGTCTTTCGTCAGGGGAATGGCGAAAAAGGCGGTAGAAAAAGAGGTACGCAAAAGCGGCCGAGAAGAGGTAACTGAAGCAGATGTCCGCGCTGCTTATGATAAGTATATTAAATTTGCAGTAAACAGTGATGAGGGTAAAGATAAGCAAAAAACGACAAAAATCGCAGTTGTGCGCTGTGAGGTAGTTTCAGAGGTCTGTCCAGGAATAGCCTGTTTTAAGGCATTTAACTGTCGTAAGCTGGCTTTTGAACAATATGGGCCAAATGCGGAGATTGTCGGGTTCTTCACATGCGGCGGGTGTTCAGGGAGGAGAGTTTCCCGGCTTGTAGAAAAATTGATACCACATGGTCTTGATGTGGTTCATCTTTCTTCCTGTATGATGCTGAAGGATGATTATCCGCCTTGCCCTCACAAAGCACAGATTAAGCGCAGCATTGAAAATAAAGGGGTGCGGGTTGTAGAAGGGACACATCATTGACAGGAGCTAATACCCACATTCTGGCAACCGACTGATGAGGACTAGTAACAGGACGGTTCTGCCAGCGTTATAAATTAAAGACCGTAAATTCGGCATAAAAGTGGAGGTTTTGAAGTGGGCTTTCTTAAAAATATGAGTGACAGTGCCATCAACTTTTCAGAGTACCGAAATTTTGCTCATTCGCCCTGGAAAAAGGTGATTAATTATTTACTGCTTATAGTATTGATATTGGGATTACCGGTACTTTTATCTGTTGTTTTTGATTTTAATAGAGGTGTGGATGATTTCATCAGCGAGTTTCACAAAGAGATCCCTGATTTTGTATTAAAGAATGGGGAGTTAACGATGTCAGGAGAGATGCCGCTGGTTTTTGAAGGTGACGGGAGTGCTGTTTACATTGATACCAGCGGTGAGACAGATGACAGTGTTCTAGATGATTATGATTTCGGTATATACTTTTCTAAAACAGAGATGGTGAGCAAACAGAGCACAGTAGAAAAGCAGACATTTAGTTATTCTGTATTTCAGGAACAGGAAATCCATAAAGCCGATGTCGAAAATTATTTGTCAGATTCGAAAAAATTTGTGGGGTTCATGATCATTTTCTTCGGCCTTATCTATTTTTTCTTGGCAAAGCTTTGTACAGCAGCGCTGTTGGGTATTGTTTGTCGGCTGTTTTCATCAATACAAAACATCAGCCTGCGCTATGGACAAGTCTTTAAAATTACTGTTTTCGCTCTTACTATTCCCACTCTATTCCAGGCGCTCCATCAGATTCTTGCTCCTGGGTTTATCTACGGGTGGTATATCTACTACAGCATAGCTCTGCTTTACTTATGGTTTGCGGTGCGGGCGAACAGGAGCGAGATTGTGGAAAATGACGGCGATCTTCTGGAATAGCGTAAGGATTGGGTTTTCATTGGATCTGATTCGGGTGATGCGTTTGGAATATCTGATTGAAATCAGGTAGCCGATGACCAAACAGCCATAAATCTCAATATATAGATAGGAAATAGTTATTGGATAGGTTTTATCGAAGTGACATTGTTGATGGAGGATGATAATATAATTACTGATTTTTAGGAGGCAGTTGATATCGGGGAGCATGCCGAATAGGGCGCTAATCAAGAAGAATGGGTCTCTCGTACGCTTTGTAAGACGCAGTAAAAAAAGAACAGCAAAAAAACCCAGAGGAATGTTCCAGGCGAAATTGTCGAAATGAGGGATAGCGTCAAGGGCAAAATGGGAAGCAAAAGCCAAGGTGGGCCCCAGGATTTTGTTCCTCCTTGTTATAGCGTACATAAAAGAACCTGTTATAAGATGAGCTGCTCCTGTCAATTATTCAACCCTTTCCAAAGAGTTTTGCCATAGTTATATTATGCTAAATATTTTTCTGATTAGTTCAGAAGATGTCGAATCACTTTCTGAACTAAGAACTTGTTTCAAGCCTGGTAAGAAAAAAGACCAGGTTTTTGGGGTGCGTGCCTTATAAGTCCGGAAGTCTTATGCAATCTTGAGATGCTTCTTCCAGAGCTTCTTTATCGCTGTGGCTCAAATCTCAGACTGAAATTTATTTTTTATGATGCTTGCAAACGGATTTTCTTTCATGCAAGGCACGTCCTTTTCACTTATTGTGGATAGGTACTCTTGAAATTAAACTGAGAAAATTATCCATGCATTATTGATGTGAATAACAGGACTAAAATACATAGTAAAAATACTTGGTTGACATCAACGTCTGTTCTTTCTTATAATAATGAGAGTGAGCAATCACTCTCATTATTATAAGAATATCTAGGGGGCGTTCCATGGATAAAGCACTGGGACTGACCAAAACTCAGAAAAAGATCATTGATGCCGCCATCAAGGTCTTTTCAGTGAAGGGCTTTGAAGGATCCACAACTAGTGAGATCGCGCAGGAGGCTGGTGTAGCGGAGGGGACTATATTTCGCCATTTCAGTACTAAGAAAGGAATACTGCAGAGTATTCTTCTGCAAGTGGTTGATAATTACCAACTACTGGATATTTCGGATCCTCTAGTTGAGGTGATAGAGAGAGGGGACAGCCAAAGCCAAAGCAAGGTATCTTCTATCATAACTCAGTCACAAGAGGTTATGCAGCAGGTGCCCCTATTAAAATTGCTTTTTTATGAAGCACAGTTTCATCCTGAAATGCAACAAATGCTGGTTGAAAGAATTACAAAACCAATTCTGGAACAGATCAAGGAGCCCATTGTAAAGCAGCAGTCTACAGGTTATTACAGAAATTATAACGCTTGCCTGATGACTATTTCACTTTTTGCGCCACTCTTGGGGTATCTTGTCTTAAAGCAATTCATACCCGAACAGGAGAATATGGACGAAGAAGAGGCTTTTAAACAGCTGCTAGATATATGGCTATATGGTGTAATTAATCAATAAGAAAGCTGAGGTGTTTTCGTTAATGCCGGTTCGGATAGGTATTCCGCGTTATTTGAGCTATTTTTCTTTTTATCCTTTGTGGAAGACATTTTTCGAAGAATTAGGGGCGGATGTGATTACATCACCTCCTACCAATCAACAAATTCTCAACGCCGGAGTGGCCGAAGCGGTTAATGACGCCTGTATACCTATCAAATTGTATCATGGACATATCATGGAGATTAAGGATCAGGTGGACATGCTTTTTGTGCCGCGTTTAGTCAAGCTGCGTAAGCTGGGAACTGAAACATTTTGCCCTAAATTTTTGGCGCTTCCTGACCTACTGCGTGCAACTATTAAAAATCTGCCGGAACTGCTCGACACGAGGGTTGACCTGACCAAGGGGCGCTTTGAGCTTTTCCATATTGCCAGAGATATAGGTGAAAGGTTCGGCGCAAGCCTCACTACAATAACCAGGGCATACTATCTTGCCTGCCGGGCATTACGGCGATACAATCGTTTGCTGCGCAATGGCATGCTGGCCAATGATGCGCTGGAATATATGGAGACTGGGTGTAAAAAGAGTCAACAGGTAGACCGGGATGCTCTGTCTATTGCTGTTATCGGCTACCCCTATCTTGTCTATGATCCATATGCCAATATGGATATCGTTAAGAAACTAAATGAGTCAGGGGCAAGAGTCCATACCGTGGAGATGCTGACTCCGAGGCAGCTGCTCAGGGAAGCGAAAAAAATGCCCAAACAGATGTTCTGGTATTACTCAAATCGTGCTATGCATGGAGCTTATCACTATTTGGGCAGGAAAAGGGTAGATGGGATCATCCATATATCCGCTTTTATATGTGGTCCTGATGCTATGTTGGGTAGATTTATGGAAATAGAGGCTAAAGAGTGGGGGCATATGCCTTTTATGACTCTTTCTATTGATGAAGAAACTGGCAGTGGTGGAGTAGATACCCGCTTGGAGGCTTTTGTAGATATGCTGAAAAGGAGGGGAGGGCAAAAATGAAGTTAACATTTCCCCATATGGGTTATTCATATGTTGCATTTAAGATGTTGATTGAGGATTTAGGTTATGAAGTAGTGGTTCCGCCAGAACCAAGCAAGCGGACTATGGATTTGGGTGTCCGTTATTCCCCAGAATTTTCTTGTATTCCTTTCAAGGTACTGTTAGGAACCTTTTTGGAAACGATAGAGATGGGTGCGGAGGTAGGCATCTCATCAGGTGGTGTTGGGCCCTGTAGGGCAGGGTATTATAGTATAATGCAGCAGAAGATCATAAACGAATTAGGACATGACTTTAAAATACTATCTTTCGAACCACCTCAATCTAATTATCTGGACTTTATCAAAAAATTGTGGATGATCAAACCTAAGCGAATGTCTTGGCGTACCTTTATTCAGTTGATAAAAAAGGGATATAAGAAACTTGAGATTACTGATGAGATTGAGTTTCTGATGTACAGGTATATGCCTTATGAGATCAACAAAGGGGATACGGCAAAAGCGTTTAAAACTGCACTGGATATGCTTGACGAAGCACAAACCGTGGATGATATCGAAGATGCCCGGTGGGAGGGTATAAAAGTTTTAGCTAAAGTACCTCAGGATCGCTCGCAAACCCCTCTTAAAATCGGTATTATCGGCGAAATATATGTGGTTTTAGAACATGCTGTAAATTTCTGTATTCAAAAGAACTTGGGTGAAATGGGGGTCTACACAGATCGTTCCATCTGGTTAACCTCCTATGCCGAGAAAAATGTTTTTGTTGAAGGAAGAGAAGGAGAACGTGACGTCTTTCAGATGGCACACCCTTATCTTAATGAAATGATCGGCGGGCATGGCATCAACAGTATCGGTGAAATTGTTATTTATGCTAAAGATGGCTATGATGGTGTTATTCAATTAGCACCCTTCTCTTGTATCCCGGAGATCATGGCCAAGGGAATCGTACCCAGGGTGAGCAGGGAAGAGGGTATACCGGTGATGACAGTCTTTATCGATGAGCAGACTGCTGCTGCTGGTTTAGTAACAAGGCTGGAGGCTTTTATTGATCTGCTTAAACGGAGAAGAGAACAAAATGCTGATAAAAGGCAACTTGCTTAAACAGCTTTGGGGGGATAATTGTCATGAAAAGGGCTTTTCTAGGAATCGATGTTGGTTCTGTGAGCACCAATTTAATTGTAATCGATGAGCAAGATGAGATACTGGCATCATTGTATCTCAGAACTCAGGGACAGCCAATTCGGGTTGTACAGGAAGGTATGCAAGAAATTTCAAGTCTCGTTCCTGATGATATTGAGATTGTGGCAGCCGGTACCACTGGCAGTGCCAGGTATCTAGCAGGGGTTATGGTCGGAGCGGATATCATTAAAAATGAGATCACTGCTCACGCTATAGCTACATCACGTTTTGTGCCCGGAGTACAAACAATACTGGAGATCGGAGGACAGGACTCCAAAATTATTATACTACGGGATGACATCGTTACAGATTTCGCCATGAATACCGTCTGTGCCGCCGGTACCGGTTCGTTTTTAGATCAGCAGTCAGCTCGACTCTGTATTCCCATCGAGGATTTTGGTGGGTTGGCTATAAAAGCTGAGCACCCGGTACGCATTGCCGGTCGCTGCACGGTTTTTGCGGAATCAGATATGGTTCACAAACAGCAGCTTGGTCACAGTACAGAAGATATCATTGCCGGACTTTGTGAAGCCCTGGTGCGTAATTACTTAAACAACGTAGGCAAGGGAAAAGAGATTCTTCCTCCTGTTGCTTTTCAAGGAGGGGTTGCTGCCAATGCCGGCATAAAAAAGGCCTTCGAGCAGTCACTGGGACATGAAGTGATTGTTCCAAAGCATTTCGCTGTAATGGGTGCATTTGGTGTGGCTATCCTGGCCAGAGAAAAAGTAGAACAGAATAAGGAAGAGACAAAGTTCAAAGGCTTTGAGGTGACAGATTTCAGCTACCAAACCCGCAGTTTTGAGTGTAAGTCATGTCCCAACCATTGTGAAATAGTACAGTTCTTCCAAAATGGCGAGGTGATCGCTCGCTGGGGCAGCCGCTGCGGCAAGTGGGATGTACAAGCCAGCTGATCAATCACGGGTCAATCACGGGGACGGTTCCGGTGATTGGTCCAGGTACAAACTCGCAACGAGATAGTTCTTGGAGAATGCAATGAGGACGATTTCTGGCGCATTTCTGCGAGCACCATGCGCCTGTTAAGGTTTCTGTAACTGGTAGCTCAGGGTTGCTGTGATGCAATCTCTCTGCTCCCCTTTTCCAACGACAAACCACCAACCACTAATCACTAAAAAAGCCCCTTGACGAGAGGGGCTTTTCGTTGTAGTATACGTATAGAATATACTAAATGTTCCCTACATAGTAATATTGTTAAATGTTATTCGGCTGATTCGATCTCTACGGGACTCTAATTTCCCTCGGGCTTTTGGGGTGAAAAGGATGAGGAAAATGGAGGGAGGGGTTTGTTTTGTCCGGAAAGGATAAAGAAGTATTTTCCAACACCAGGAAGAGTACTTCGGTTCGTCAATTTATGTTTGGGTTGCTGCCGATAATTATTATTGAATTCGTTATAGTGGGGGTGGTCATCTATTTACTGGTACCCAAGGGATGGCCGCTGCTGCTGGCTTTTATCATACTGTTTTGCGTTTATTTGTATGCGACTTCTGGTTTAGTCAAATTGTTTCGTTCAGCTCACCTCCTATCTGCAGATCATCTTTACCTGCGTCTGGCCACTTGGTTTAAATGCCGCCTTCCACTTTCGCTTATTGCCGCAGTAGAACAATATACACCCTTATCCTATCCCAAGCCAGATATGGTTGGTGCTATGCTGGTCAGAGAAGGGGAGACACTCTACTGTTTGTCCCGGAAAAGTGATGTTTGTAGAATTCAATTGACCGAACCGGTGATGGTCAAGGCTCCGGCTGCAGAGGATCAGAAAAATAAAAGTGGGTTGGTGTTGGAAATGCTGATCAATGTTGATGAGCCTGAAAGATTTTTGGAAAGCATGAACAGGGTAGCCCCGGGGGTAACCAGGGGGTTGGTTTTGAAGCAAACTGAGATTGCTGATGCAGAGGTGGAGACAGTTAAAAGTATTGCTGGGGAAAGCAAAGGAGTGATTTACGAAACAACAGCCGGAGGCGCCCCTTCTGTAGAGGCTGTATGCGCAGCAGAAAAAGATTTTCCTAATGAAGCGGTTTATTCTGAAGTACAAACAGCTGATTCGCTGCCAAGTCTGGAATTTGAGAAATTAACCAGGTATTATGGCGATTTTCCCGCTGTCCAGGACTTGACCCTGCAGACTTATCCGAGGGAAATTTTCGGCTTTTTGGGGGCCAACGGTGCGGGTAAAACCACCACAATAAGGATGATCACCGGTTTGCTGCGGCCGACATCGGGGAAAGTGATGGTGGGGGGTGAGGATCTGTGGCAGCCGGGAACAGAGGCGCGCCGACTGATCGGGTTTGTTCCTGATACTCCCCTGGTTTATGAGAGGCTGACTGCCAGGGAACATATGATGCTGGCAGGCAGACTTTATAGCCTGCCCAGGGAGAGGATCGAAGAGAGGACAGAAGAACTCTTGTCTATCCTTGGTTTAGAAAAATGGGGTGACCAGATAATCTCTGCCTATTCCATGGGCATGAAACGAAAGATTTCACTGGCCTTGGCTCTGTTGACAGATCCTGAGCTGATCATCGTCGATGAGCTGACAAATGCCTTTGATGCTCCTACACTGGCTCTGATCAAAGATATCCTCATCGAACTCCGGAACAGGGGAAAAACAGTTTTTATGTCAACACATGTGATGGATGTTGCTGAGAAGATCTGTGACCGGGTGGGCATCATCCACCAGGGGCAGCTTAAAGCCTTGGGCACGGTTGACGAACTGTGCAGGACCTTTGCTGTCGAGGGCGGGTTGGAGCCACTGTTCCTGAAGATTGCTGCAGGGAAGGGGGCAGGAGAATGATGGGTCAGTGGCAGGTGCTGGTGGAAAGCAGATTGAGAGAAGTCTGGAATCAGCGGCTGCGCTTCGGCCGTTTAGGCATTCTGTTCATCCTGCTGGAAGTGTTCGGCACGGTGACGATCATCCTCTGGCTGATTTATTTTCTGCCGCCTGGGGTTGCTTATCCGCATTTGCCAGGCATCTTGGGTTTCCTGGTGGCTATGAATCTGCTGATGTGCTTCGGCAGCAGCTACAATCGGGCAGAAGGAATGCTGTTCAGCAATGAGGCACGCCTTGACCGGCTGCTGGCTCATCCCAAGGATGTCATTTTGTCAGCTATAGTGGTTACTTATTTGGATGTCCTGCGGCCGACCATGCAAACCCCTTTGTTGATCGGGCTGGTATTAGCCTATCTATGGTTCCCCGGTCAGGTTCTCCTGCTCTGGGGCCTGTTCTTTATCTTGCCTCTCTTCGCTGTTGCTGCAGCGGTGCTGGCGGTCATCCTGGTTAAGCGTTGGATGAGCGGAATCAGTGGGATATTATTAATTTTTACGGCGTTATTTGTCCTCTCCGGAGTGGCAGGGGCTATCTGGCTGTTGGTGAAACTGACCCAGGGAGAACTGCCGGAGTTGGCATTGTTTAACCTGCCCCTTCTCCAGTCTACCGGCTGGTGGTTACTTTTCTTTTTGCTGGCTGGTGTGCTGCTGATTCTTATATCTAGAGGCCTGGCCGATTTATGGGGGGAAGCCCTGCTGCTGCAGGAGGAGCAGGCAGTTATCCGTCTAAAAAAGGATCAGGGGCAGATGTTGACGACTGTCCTCTCTGCACTGCACCTGCCATCAGCAGTACAGGGGATCATCTTGAAAGAGTGGCTCTCCCTGCGGCGTAGCCCTGTTACGAAGTTTCGCCTGATAGTTTGGCTTATCGTTTCTTTTGTTCCCTTTTTACACCCTGGGCTGCGCTCATTTGTCACCTCTCTGTCATCACAGCTGATTGTAATTTTTGTGATCTGGGTTTTCTGTTTTGGGGAGTTAATAGCTGCAGCCTATCAGTCCGAAGCTGACCGTTTAGGGATTTTGTGGTTGGCAGCTGTCAAACCGGGACAGCTGGCCCTGGGGAAGTTCCTGGCGTACCTGCCCTTGACTTTATTTGCCTTAGGGAATGCCGGAATCATTATCATTGTTTCCGGTCTGAGAGGTGCACCGGCACTGTTTCTGCTCTTAGTTACCTTTATGGGGGCGGCATCATGTATTGCCTTCAGTCTGGCACCTGCCTCTTTATCCATGAATAAGGTTTTCTATCACAGCGGTACTTTCATTGATATGACCTTGGAGCAGGTGCCAGTTGCCTTGACCAGTATGGTCTCGTTATTTGCCTTAATTGGGTTTTTAATGACGTATTGTTATATAATTATTTTGATCCAGAGCGGTGGGATGCTATCCTTGGTCTCTGTGGCCAGTATTCTCGCTGGTTCTGTTTTATTAGTGGTACTGATGATTGCAATAACCGGGTTTTTATTGAAATACCGCTATTCACTATAGGCTTAATTTGGTACGGTAGGTGCTAGGCACCATTAAATATTATTATTTGAACTAGGAGGTGTATACCTGGGATCTGACTGCCTGCTCTGCTGCCAGGGAGGCAGCAGGATGTAGTTGAGGAACCAGGATTATAATGCAGACAGATAAGGACAATAAAAAGTTAGAAGAGGTGCGCAATATTTTCATCGAGGGACTGGGCAGGATCTTTGGTCAGTACAATTTTCCCGATGTGCTGGGACACATCTACGGACTCTTGTTTTTGTCTGACGAACCCCTGGGACTGGATGACATTGCGCAGGAACTCGGTGTTAGCAAATCAACTGTCAGCAACAATATCCGCATCCTGGAGGGTGTAGGGTATGCTCAAAAAGTCTGGGTCAAAGGGAGCCGCCGGGATTACTATGAGGCTGAGCGGAATATGTCAAAAGTAGTAATTGAAACTATTGAAAAGAACTATGAAAAAGAACTGGAGATAGTTGTCAGTACCTCTGAAAACTGCAAAAATCTGCTGGCCGTAGTGGTTGATTCCTCTGATGAAAGATTAAAGGAAAAAGCACAATTCTATTATCAAAATATCGACAACCTGGAAAACCAAACCAAGCGCGTTGCCAGCAAACTGTCGGAACTTTTGCTCACTGCTTTTCAGAAGGAAGACAAAGATTAAATCAACAACTCATAGCGTAAAGCCTTTTCCTTTTTAAGTCCGTATACCTTATAAGCCATTTTGTATGAAATAACTATGCGGAAGATGGAACTGAATAACCATTTGAGTTATGCAAATCATAGGATTTGCATTTTTCTTTTGCATATATGTAAAGGTACCTTGACAAGGTAGGGAAAAATACTTATAATATATGTAAAGGTACCTTGTCTTAAATGAGGTGACGAAATGGAAAATAAAGTTGAAGAACTTAGAAAACGTATGAGACTTAATCAAGGGGATTTAGCGAAGGCTCTTAAAGTTTCGAGACAGACAATTAGCTCAATAGAAACAGGAAAGTATAACCCCTCATTAGAATTAGCCTTCGCAATTTCGGACTACTTTAGAAAATCAATTGAGGAGATTTTTATCTATGAAAGGGGAGGAAAAAATGAAAAAAAGTAATTTGTATGAAGGGCTGGTATATCTATCTATAGGAATCGCATGCTTGGTTATTGGGTTGAATTTCGGGACTAGATTAGAAAGTCTATTATATGGTTTCGCAGGGGCAGGAATTTGCAGTGGAGCAGTTATCTTATGGAAATATTATTACTGGACCAGACCGGAAAACAGAGACAGATATCAAGAAAAAATTGAGGATGAGAACATTGAATTGCATGACGAAAGGAAAACTATATTACGGGATAAATCTGGAAGGTATACGTATATTATAGGGTTGATCGTTATTTCTGTGTCTATAGTATTATTTTCCATATTGGGCAGTCTCAATATAATAGAAAATACCAAGTTGATAATATTGTATTTAGCTGGATTTCTTGTGTTTCAATACATTACAGGCATTTTAATTTTCAGCCATCTGAATAAGAAATACTGAGTAGGTTAGAGCCCAACTTTGTATCAAATCCCGTGCCCCAAATAAGGGGCCTTTTTGTTATAGACAATCCCGCCAGTACCAGAAATTAAAAAATTGAGTCAAATACCTATATTACTGGCATAAAGCAGCCTATTAATGCTAAAAAAAATTCAAAAAATGCTTGACATTCACAGTACTTACCGTATACACTGTGTATGTGCGGTAATAACGGTAGTCACGGTTTACACGGAATCACAGGAAGGGGGTAGAGAATGAAGATTATCATTAGCAACTCTTCTCAGGAACCACTTTACGAACAGATAGCCAGCCAGATTAAGAATCAGATTATAATGGGGGAACTGAAACCTGGGGATGCGCTACCTTCCATCCGCAATCTGGCCAAAGAACTGCAGATCAGTGTGATAACAACCAAAAGAGCCTATCATGAACTGGAAATGGATGGCTTTATCGAAACAGTTGGCGGCAAAGGCTCCTTTGTTTCCGGAGAAAACAAGGAATTGTTTCGTGAAAAAAGGCTGAGAATGCTTGAGGAAAAGCTGTATGAGGTGATTGCTGAAGGCAGGTTTCTGGGTATTAGTTTGAGGGAATTAAAGGAGATGCTGGATATCCTTGATAAGGAGGGAGAAGTATGAAGGAGATTCTAGAGGTCAGGAATCTTGCAAAAAACTATCCGGGCTTTTCACTGAAAAACCTGAGTTTTACTCTAGAAAAGGGCTATATTATGGGTTTTATAGGGCCAAATGGTGCAGGTAAGACTAGCACTATCAGGTTGATTATGAACCTGATCAGGCGGGATTCAGGTGAGATTAAGGTGTTTGGGCTCGATAATATCAATAACGAGCTTGAGGTCAAAGAAAGGATTGGCTTTGTTTATGATGATAATCACTTCTACAATGAACTGAGTGTCCTGGAGATGAAAAAAATCATCGCTCCCTTTTACAGCAGGTGGGATGACGGTGTTTTTAAAGATTACCTGGACCGATTTGAATTATCACCACGAAAAAAGATCAAGGAACTTTCCAAAGGGATGAAAATGAAGTTTTCTCTAGTGATAGCTCTTTCACACCATGCAGACCTGTATATTTTGGATGAGCCCACATCCGGCCTTGATCCCATTTTCCGCAGCGAACTGCTGGATATATTGGTGGAAATAATTCAGGATGAAAACAAAAGTGTTTTTTTATCAACTCATCTGACTACAGACCTCGATAAAATAGCTGATTATATTACTTTTATCAATCGAGGTGAACTGGTGTTTTGTGAATCCAAAGATGAAATCATGGAAAGGTATGCCCTGGTCAAAGGGGGGAATGAACTCCTGGATGAGGAGTTGAAAGGGGAATTTGTTGGCATCAGTCAAAGCAGTTATGGTTTTACCGGCTTGACACGTGATATCAACAGAACTCGTCAGGTTTTTGGCGATTCTGTGCTGATTGAAAAAGCATCTTTGGAGGATATCATGCTTTATACAGTTAGGGGGGGAGAGCAATGTTCAACTTGTTAATCAAGGATCTCATGCTTCAGAAGAAAACGCTGTGGTTTCTGTTGTTTTACATTCCTATATTTCTGTTGATGCTTCACAGTACTACTATGGATGCTGATATCGCAACTGTTCTATATGCTACCTGTACCTGTCTTATCGGTTATCTTTTGGTTGCAGGTGCTTGTTCTTATGATGAACAGAACAGGAGTGAGGTTTTATTGAACAGCCTGCCTATAAGAAGGAAGGATATTGTTTTGTCCAAGTATCTGTCTATTTTTGTTTATGCATTGATCGGTTTTGCTGCAGGTATTGTGGTTGCCCTGCTTAACAATTTTTTGGGGTTGGGGGACATGGTGAGATATCCTGCTGGAAAAGACCTGATAGGGGCATTGTGTGGAATAGTC
>DIQC01000056.1:0-2461 GCA_002426495.1 Thermacetogenium sp. UBA5472 | reverse complement strand
CTGCTGCATGTTATAGTTATCCTGGCGACTTTTCTCATACCAGCAGGGTTGGTGTGGCTTGTGGATAAGTACAGTCAGGGTACAGCCTACAACCTGCTGACACACTTTTTGAGCATCCCTGATTGGCTCCAAGTAGTGGTTGTTGGAATGGTTTTTTTACTTATATTTGTGGTGTCACTAATGGGCTCTTTGAGGATCTATGAGAATAAAGATATATCTTGAACGGCGATGTCTGTGAACACGTAAGACAAATCTTTAGGAGGAATTATCAATGTCAATGCTGTCGATTTACCCTTATATGATAGCGCAGCAAGATGGAGAGCCTCGCAGCGCGGCCACAGGTTTCGCTCATAATATGAAGAGGTTTAGCTCTTTAGAGCCTGGAAAGATAGCGGAGAACAGTGGCTCCATTTATGACCCGAGTGAAGGTATCCTTTCATTAATGAGCCTGGGGCGGAACATTGGTGTTCAATACCCCCGGGGGAATGTTCTTTTTATGGATGGTGGGCTGCAGCCCATATGGGAGTGGCGCTATTTGCTCATCCACTATTTGGGACGGGCAGATAAGACTCCTCTTACCGGGGAATTGATCACTTACCGAGAAACTGACCAAGGCCAGGTGTTTTATCCTGCCTTTTATAAAACGTGTATTTTACCTCTGGTAGAAAGGTTAGCAGGGGAGGATCCACAAAAGATAAAAAGGGCATGTGGTGATCTGGGAGGTCTATGTGAAGACACAAGTGATATCACTGCAGTTTTCAGCTTTTTTCCCAGGTTCCCTGTAACCGTTAAGATCTGGCTGAAAGATGAAGAACTGCCAGGTTCGGCGAACATTCTTTTTGATTCCTCTGCCAACCACTATATGCATACAGAAGATATAGCTCTTGTGGGGGAACTGATCTCCAGGTTTTTGATCATGCAGTTTGAGAGTTATTAAGTTTCCCGCTGGGAATTAGTAGTTTTTAAAGTAAAAAGGTGTGTATGGGCTGATGATTTTTATTCAGATCCGCACGGGTGGCTTTTGCATATATCTAGCAAAGTGCAGGAGGTGCACTTCGGCTTTCTCGCCCGACAGACCTGGCGGCCGTGAAAAATGAAGAGGTGGTGTGCCTCCCCCCAGTTTTTTTCTGGTATCAAATCTTTGAGTTGTTTCTCTGTCCCTTCGGGGCGTTTTTCACTGCAGAGTCCGATCCGGTTGGCGACCCGGTGGACGTGGGTATCAACTCCCAAGCCCGGTTTGCCGAAGGCATTGAACAAAACGACATTGGCTGTTTTTCTGCCCACTCCAGGAAGGCTCAACAGCGAGTCAAAGTCAGCTGGTACCTTTCCCTGGTAATCAGCAAGGATCATTTTTGCTGCAGCTACCAGATGGGTGGCTTTTGATTTGTACAGGCCAACCGATTTGATTGTTTTTTCTACATCAGCCGGGTCAGCAGCGGCAAGATCTTTGACTTCGGGATATTTTTCAAAAAGGAGAGGTGTTACTCTATTCACCTGCTCATCTGTTGTCTGGGCGGAAAGGATGGTCGCAGCAAGAGCCTGGTAAGGGTCAGAGAACAGCAAACGAGGTCCTGCATCAGGATGTTCCTGGCGCAGGTGGTTAAGTACCGTAGCGGTTAGTTTTTTCTTTTCTATTAAATTAGGATGACTCAGGATGATCTCCCTTTCTAAGATTCATTCAGTAAAAAATAGATTGGATTTTATTATTATATTTGGTGGCAAAGGAAACGTCCCCTTGCCACACCCTTGCCACAGAAAAAAGAAAGGCTTCATCCAGAAAACTGAACGAAGCCTTTTAGTTACAGATTACAGACGAACAACGTTGGCTGCCTGCGGTCCGCGGGTGCCTTCGACAACGTCAAATTCTACTCTTTGATCCTCATCGAGGGTTTTGAAACCTTCACCTTGGATTGCAGAATAGTGAACAAATACGTCTCCGCCTTCGTCTTGTTCGATGAAACCATAACCTTTTTCGGCATTAAACCATTTCACTTTACCTTGCATTAAAATCAAGCCTCCTTCCGGGCATTTTCATGTAAAAAGCGGAATTGCTTCTAGTACCTTTCGCCCTATCTGAAACAGGAGGCAAAGATCCTTAAGTTATTCCAAACTCTTTCATGTCCTTATAATCATAATACATTGTGAAAGCAAATGCAAGAAAAATCTTAAAAAAAATAAATAATCGACTAAAAGTCACCCCGGCAAAAAAAATGGAGGGCAAGACCGGATTTGAACCGGTGCATCGCGGATTTGCAGTCCGCTGCGTTACCGCTTCGCCACTTGCCCCTTTGCTACGGTTTATTATAGCGAATAGCCGGGGAGTTTGCAAGGCGTATAACGGATCAGAAAGATCAGGGACGGGTCTCGCGATCTCTAAAATACCACATTAATCCCATAAGGGAGATCCGCTAGAACTGTCCCCGCGGGTATCCTGATTATTTAGTTCAAATCAAATGGTATT
>DIQC01000088.1:26359-26551 GCA_002426495.1 Thermacetogenium sp. UBA5472 | reverse complement strand
GAACCCAGGATATATCCTGGGTTTTTTCTTTTTACCTACTGCTCTCTGCCAACTTCATTGCAGGGTTTCTGCCGCCAAGCTCCGTTATATTTATTGAAGGCCTTTGAAGGAGGGCGAAAAGCAATGTAAAAGTATTAATATATCCTGGACGATTGTGGTTTGGAGAGGATGAACTATGCAATGAGCGACAAT
>DIQC01000088.1:0-26097 GCA_002426495.1 Thermacetogenium sp. UBA5472 | reverse complement strand
GACGAAGAAACAGCCAAAGACATCGCCCAGGAAGTTTTTCTTCAGATTTACCGGTCCCTGGCCACATACCAGCAGCAGAACATTAAGGGATGGATCGGTAGAATTGCTGCCAACAAGGCTATTGATTATAAAAGAAAAAAGCACGTTTCCCTCTGTGAATTGGAAACTGCAGAGCGGATACAGGGAAAAGATGATGGCAGCGGAAGTGAATTGGAGAAAATGCTGCTGCAAAAGGAAAAGAAGACTCGAGTAAAAAGGGTTCTGCTCCAGCTTCCGCCGATCTACAAGATGGTTCTCTATAAATTCTATTTTCAAGATAAAGGCTACCAGGAGATCGCTCATGAAGAAGGCATACAGCCTAAAACAGTGGAATCTCGACTTTACAGGGCCCGCAAGGCCTTTCGCCAAGAATGGGGGGATGAAACTAATGAAACACTTTGATGAAAAGGAATGGCAACAATTCAGAAAGGGTGAGTACCCTGCAGAAGAATCCCAACTGATGGAGGGACACTTGCAGGAATGCCCAAAATGCATGGATGCCTTTCTCAATTCCATCAATGAGGAAGAAGTTCTCAAGGCGCAAAAAGCCATACCCACTGTCTTTACTGCTACTGTGATCAAGATGATCAACAGTGAGCGGAAAGCATCAGTGCCCCCCAAAAGATCTAGCAGGTGGGCTAAGAAAAGCCAAAACCTTTTAGCCTATTATACTGCCGCTGCAGTTGTGACCATTGTCTTGATGGGAGGAGGGGCGTTTCAAGCCTTTGTCAAAAGCTCTACAGTTGTCGGTGGGGCAACAGGACTGGCCAGCCAAAAAATTGAACAGAAGCTGGATACCCAATTTTCCAAAAGGATCGTTGAGCAAACCCATCAGCTAATCATACGCTTTGAAAATCAGAAACAAGAGGAGGTAAGATGATGTACAGCAAAAGTAAATTCTTGACTTTCATTTTGTCATTCATACCCGGTTTAAGCCACCTTTACCTGGGATTTGCCAAACGGGCATTGATTTTCTTTGGCCTGTTCTTTGGAACCATATTCGGTATGATCGTTCTGTCCGGTATTACCGGAGGCGAAATATTCATGCTCCTGGCCTTTGCCCTGCCGCTGATCTGGTTTTTCGCTCTGCTCGACGCCTTTAGCCTCATAGATAAAGTGCGCCTTTCCGCCAACTCAGACGAAACCCACTACACAGAAATTGAAACATTCAGTGAAAACAAAAAGATGATCACAGCCGCCCTCTCTCTGGTGCCAGGGGCCGGACATATGTATTTAGGTTATCTTAAAGAAGGTGCCTTTTTGATGACACTCTTCTTTTTCGCCGCATTTTTGATGGGCTGGCTGCATATGAGTATGCTCCTCTTTATCCTGCCAGTTGTTTGGTTTTACAGCCTGTTCGATGCTCTGCAGCGGGTGGAAGCTATAGATAGTGAAGTTCCGGAACGCAGGTCACTTATTAACTGGATGGAATCCCATCCCCGTTTGATAGGGTGGTCTTTGATTATTCTGGGATTACTGGTGATATTGGAAAGACACATCACACCCCTACTCACACCAGAGATATATAGTTACCTGCAGACCGCTGTTGTGGCTGTCATCCTCATTGCTGGAGGAATAAAGCTTATTGCCGGTTCCAAAGTTGAATCAGGAAACTCTGATTCGCAAAAAGACTCTAAGGAAAAAGGTAGGGATGAACAATGCGGAAGTGGAGAGTAGGTACTATTTCTATGGGACTTGTCCTGATCGGCACAGGGCTCGGCCTCTTTTTTGCCAAGATAAATAATAAAGCTATATTTGATGCTGTAGTTCGCTGGTGGCCGTTGGTTTTTGTTCTTCTCGGTTTGGAGGTTTTAGTCCTATCTTTTTGGGGGAAAGATAACAACTCACTAGTCAAGTATGATATTTTTAGTATCTTTATTATACTGCTGATAGTATTCTGCGGTCTCGGTTTTTACAGCCTTGAAGGTATCGGTGTCACAGCAAAAATAAATGATTATCTGACATCCCATGAGTACCGTATCAGGACGAGCACCAGCGAAATCGCAGTCGAACCAGAAGTAGAAAGACTAGTCATCAGTGCACCATTTTGCGGATTAAAGATACAAACCAGTGAAACAAACAAGATAAGCTCATACAGCTATGCCCTAGCTAGAGCCGATTCCCAAGAAGCAGCCAAAAATCTTGCAGACAAAGGCACCGAGTTAATGAGCAACACATCCGGTAATACCCAGTTTATCAGTTTCCAGCTGCCAGCAATAGAGAATGTTCAGACCACTGAATACACTATCATCATCCCACAAAATATTGATGTAGAATTGCATAATGGAGATAGTGTTCAGATATACACATATGAGCTGGATAATGACTGGAAGATAGCGAGCAGCGGTGACCTACAAATATTTATTCCCCGTCAGGCTGACCTGACTATAAGAGCTTTGGTTGATGAAAGCAATACACTAGGAGGTAGTGTTACATGGGAAGGAACCGAAACAACTGAAGAGACCGATGACAGCAGCAATAATGCAAAAAAGGTAGTCCAGGTTGAACTGGGAAATGAAACGCAGAGTATGGACATCGCCTTGGACAGCGGCAGCAGTATTTTAGTTAACCAGTTGTAAACATAACCTACAGTGCCCCGCAACCCTCATTACTCTAACCAGGTGAGGGCTGTGGGTCTACAAACACCCTCTCTTATTACAGCTCCTCCATTTTCAGTTATTATTGCGGCTTATTTCCTTATGATAATCTAAATATGTTATTATATATATAATAAAATTCATAACACATCGATATTAATGAAAACGCTTAGGAGTTGGAGAAAGTGTTAAACAAAATATCTCTCACACTTGTTTTTTTAATAATAGGTATCGCGGTGCTCGCTGGAAGTGGAAGTTTCAAACCTACCACATCCAGTACTATAGGTGAACAAAACGAATCGAGCAATCAAGAGAGCAGTCAAACAGAAGAAACTAAACCGGATAGGCAAAACTATAATGTTAGCAGATATGAACCGGCAGATCCTAATAGTAGAAGCGACTCTACTGAACCTAATTACAGTATTGAAGTCAGCATAAGTGAACAAAAGGTCCGCATTTTTGATAATGACACCCTGGTCAAAGACTGGATAGCTTCCACAGGAGAGAACAATTCCACGCCGCGGGGTCACTTCACCATCCAAAACAGGGGTGAATGGTTTTTCAGCGAAAAATACCAGGATGGAGCTGTTTGGTGGGTGTCTTTTAAAGAGTGGGGAGTTTATCTCTTTCACAGCGTTCCTATGGATCGTCAAAGGAATATTATTGAAGAAGAAGTGGACAAGCTTGGTACTCCAGTATCACATGGGTGCGTCCGCCTAGAGGTTGAAGACGCAAAATGGATTTACGACAATATCCCTGAAGGCACTCCAGTTTATATTGATTAATGCAAATTAGTTTTCCGGGATCCTTCGATAATAAAAACAGGATAGAGTTTTTTGCTCTACCCTGTTTTTTCTTTTGGTCGGGATGGGGAGATTTGAACTCCCGACCTCACGGTCCCGAACCGTGCGCGCTAGCCAAACTGCGCTACATCCCGTGTAGTGTATTCTATATTATATTTTTAGTCTTGTCAATTGATCAAATCTTGCGGTTTACACCCCCGAATATTTTATTCACCTCCCGACCTGCCACGAGGACGATCCCCATGGCTGGCCCTGTTAGTTTACCTGCCAAGGGGATCGTCCTGTGGATGGTAAACATACCTTCCCTCCAAAACACTTTCTTTTATGACTTTATTTGTTATTGCTGTCGACAGGAACGGACAAGTTACTGATCTCACATTCGCTATAATGGTTCAAACGGAGGTGCTTTTTGTGGTATCCAAAGAAAAAACAGGTTTTGTATGCGACAAACAACGGCTTATATATGTCACCTACAGTCAGGAAGATTTCGAAGAACTCTGGGGCGGTGACCTGAACGCTTACAAAGACTTCTTACTAGCCCGCCAGCGGGAATTTCAACGGTGGCAGGAAGATCATTTTGGCGCCTGGATTCTATTAGTACCTTTTGACAAAGAGGACTATTCGAGATGGTTGAAAGAAAACCCACTGCGCAACAATTACCGTGACAAGCATGCTTCCTGGGCACTATGGGTTGCCCAAAAACCGGAGCAGCTGAAAAAAATACGTGACCGTCATCCTCTGCAGAACTACATTTTGAAGGATGAATCCCTGCAAGCATTTCTTTTCGGATGGTTCCTTCCTGTAATCATCAATAATTCCACTGGAATGCGTCTGCTGAAGCGAACCATACCACAAGATGTGCTCTGCGAGATCAGACAAGAGCTCATCTCGCAGAGCATGCAGCCTTTTCCTGAATTCCGTCGCATTTCTGCCTTGCGCTGCTCTGGTGCAACCATCCTGCTCGGAGATAGGCTTGTATATCCTGATGCCATTGACCAGAGCGGCAAACAGATTGAAGAATCCCTGATAACTTCTTGGAAAAATACTTCTCCCCTTTATCTAAATATGGATGAATTGCTTGGCACAAATCCTCTCCCTATTAATCCTCATTGGCGCTACCCAAAAGTAGCCGTTGTCTGCCTTCCTGTTGCTGTATTGGGATGTGCTTTTGATTGTGAAACTATCACCGTACAACTGAGCAGAACGGAATGCAGCGACCTCCCAATGGAGATCTGGAGGAACTATTTCCACCCCTATGGTATAGAGCTTTATCCCGGAAAAGGAGCTGATTTCGCTGTGGCAGGCTATACAAAACACATCCATAATGAAATTGAAAGGGACCTCCCAAGTGAAAATGAACTTCACAAATTCCGCCAACCACCGCACCGGGAATATATCTGGCGCATAAAATAAAATTAATAAAAGTAAGGGTCAGGCATTTAGTTGCGCCTGACCCCGGAACTGCTCATTATATTTTAATAACACTTTAGCGAATCCGGCGCACCTTACTTATTCCCTGATGCAGCTCCACCAGGTATGAGATATCTGCAGAATCGGCCAGGTGCTGGTTATGGGAGACCATGATCACCTGGCGCCCCAGGGATTGACTGAAACCTTTCAGAAATTGAGCTAGTTGCGGGGCGTATTCATCAGAGACGTGTTTCCCGGGTTCATCCAGGATTGCAGGCCCGCCCACAGGAGGCCGGGAGGCATGCAGAAGGGCAAGCCGCAGAGCTAGTGAGATGACATCCACAACCCCTCCCCCTCGGGCATCCTGAGGGGTGGTTTCTACCCGATAATCCCCTCCGTAAGTAGAGCAGACGTAAAACTCCGCTTCCGGACGGTCTCGCTTCTCCTCCACTACAACCTTGAACTCTAAGTCATCTCCAAAAACAAACTGCAGACCCTGAGTGACCAGGAGTTCCACCTGACGACGCCCCTGCTCACGGGCATGCTTGGCAGCCTCCATCAGCAGAAGACGCACCTGTTCCAGACACTCCCCTTGCTCATGGATTTCCTTCACGCTCTCCTTGAGAGAGGCTTCCTGTTCCTGAAGTTTGGCCTGTTCACCCTGCTGCCCATGGTAAATAGCTTTCAGCTGTTCAAGATTCTTTTTGAGGGCATTTAAATCCTTTAGGTTCTGATTCACCGAGAGCGCTCCTTTTCCAGAAGGTCCCACGGGATCAGCTCTTTTGTCTCCTTCAACAACCGATCCATCTCCTCTTTCAAAGAGGCTATCTGATCATTCAGTTCCTCTGGCTTAACGCCGTACTCCTCGGCCCTCTGATACAACTTTTGACGCTGCTGCTCCAGCAGTTCCTTCTGGCTTAAAGCACGCTCCCGCAAGTCACGGGATCTGCGCAGCGCATCCTTTAGATAATTGATTTGTTTTTCATATTGGGTCTGCTCCTTCGCTCCTGCCAAAATGAGGCACCCCCCTTATCTATATTCATTCAGAACTCTCTCTATTGCTTCCTGATCCAGTTCTCCAAAACAGACTGGACACTTGCCAATTTTCAGCAAGAATTTCCGAAAGTCTTGAAGATGCTGGTCGATTTCCTTTTGATAGCGTTCCGCTGCCAGGCAGGAACCCCGGTATGCATTGTCATGTTCCTTCCAATCCTGCCCTAACTCGTGGTAGATTTTCCACCTTTGTCTCTTCTCCTCAATGTCTGTCAGCTGTTTTTCTACTGCCGCCAATTCTTTTGTGCGTTCTGCAATAAACGATATTTTCTTTAAATGGTTTGTTATCTGTTCCAGTTCACTGGCAACTTGGTTGAGATCCTTCCATTCGTGATAAAGCGGGTCACTTTTTTGCAGTTGTTCATCAATAAGGGCTACTTGGCCTGTGTCTGCAATCACCCTATCAACCCAAGCAAACTGCTTATTCACCTGGCTGATCTCCATCTGCAGATTGACGAGACTGCCATACTGCTGACTGCACTCCACCAGTTGCCGGCATCTCTCCTCAGCCTGATCCAAGCGGGTCATCACTGACAACACCCGTTCAACCCCCGCTAAAGCTTTTTTATTCTCTTCCCAGTCCCTCTGCAGAGCGGTGAGTTCTTCAACTTTTTGGGTATTTTGTTCTATCTGCCTGATCAGATAGGTAATCTGCTCAATCTTCTCCTGCAGTTCCGGAAGATGCTTATAAGATTTAAGTGACTCTGCAAGCTGCTCCAGTTGTTCCTGGGATCGCTTCTCCCGCTCCCCCAAACGCCGCAGCTCCGTGTTCACAGATCTTTGCGCCCAGTCCAGAATGTGCACACCGCCCAATTGACCGATCACTTTCGCTCTGATGGCTCCATTCTCAGACATAAGAAAGGGGCCTTCCAACTGGGACGCAAGATTCAACTCCACTTTGCTGTGCTCATCGATGATTATCTTCCTGACACCAGTAACTTGAATGATTTCCGCCGGAACATCGCTCCCAAAACCCTCGAAAACCAGTTCATCCAGATCAGGACTCTTTAACAGGTACTGGTTTTTTCCGGTTGTACTCCGCAGACGAGCGACAATAGTACCATCATCCATCTCTACCTTTACCTGACAGACCTTTGCACCTACCCGGATGAAGTTCGCTCCTCGAGGTTCATTATAGAGAACCCATCGCAATGCCCGTACCAGAGCTGACTTGCCAAAATCTGAAGGCCCCACAACAACATTAAGTCCCAATCCGAACTCCACTTCTGTGTGTTGATGAGACTGAAAATTATCAACAATAAGCCGCTTAATGCTGCTCATACTTTATCCTCTCCCAGGCTGATAGCTTCCTCTGCCAAAGAAATCCTACGCAGTGCTTCATCGATTACCGCCGGAGACATCTTTTCCGCTGCGGCAATTTCCTGCAGCAGCACACGCACATCAGTACGCTCATAGGAACCGGCTGCCTTCACCTCTGCCAAATAACCTGCCAATTTTTGCTCTCGAAAAGCTGCTTCTTCCAACCGGGACCTGTCCAGGACATCCTCACCAGGTGCGGCACTCTTCAGCCTGACCTTTTCATAAGTCGGACTGCTTCCGGAAAAGTCGATGATCAGCACCTGTATAGGCCTTTTTATCTCGTGCTGGTGGTTGGAAAGGCGCACCAATGCTCCGGGGTTGAGAAAATATTTCCCATCCTTTTCCGTATCGGGAAAACCCAGATGGTTATGTCCAAGCAAAGTAAAGTCCGCTTCAGTATCCCAGATCTGCTCGATCAAAGTGTAAATAGCCCCCGGATAAATGCTGCGCTGCAAAAGCATCCCATGCACCATATGGATGGCATAGTCACAGTCCTTTTTCTGGACAACATAATCCAACTGAGGTTCCCGTCGATCCATTTCAAAATGGTAGCCTTGCCCGCTCAGCTGTACACGCAGGCCATTTTTCTCAAGATAGATGGGCTCTCTTCCCACTAGACGCACAATACCCAGCCTAGCAATAAAACCAAGCATAGTGCGGGGGAGGGTTGCCGTGTTATGTCCAAAAAGATCATGATTGCCCGGGATTGTAAAGAGGGGGACTGAAAACTGCTGATAGACTTCCAGGAAATCTGCACAGACACTGATAGCAGGAGCAGGAACATCAAAAAAATCCCCTCCATGCAGAATATAATCCACCTCGTATTCCTGGGCAATTTCCACCACCTCTTTTAGCTTGTGCACCAGAGTCACAGGAAAATTATCTGTCCTGTTTTCAGGACTAGTGCCCCTTTTATGGTCATCTGTAAAAAAAAGAAAACGCATTATGATACCCCCATGCCTGTTGCTTACCATGTTTCCCCAGTGCCTGTGCCTGGTGTGTGACACGGGAACGGGAGTCGTGACACACAACTTACTATTTATAGGTAGGACCGAAAGGGCCCTCGATCTTTTCCAACCTTCCCGCTATAACCAGTTCCTCTAAGGATTCCTGTACCTCATCAACTGTGACCGAGCGGTTGAGAGAATTCTCCAGCTCCGGGAGATGAAGAGTGATCTGTCCGATGTGCAGTGGGAGGAAATCTGCAATTGCTTTATAAAATTCCTCATCCACCCCGCCATAATCCTTTTCTAATTCGGTAAAGGGATTTAGTGTGCGAGGAGCCTGTGTCCTGGCACAGCGGATGCGAACAGATACCGTTCTCCCCACAACGGCTGAGGAGATAAAGGCAGTACCTGATGGTAGATAAGGGAGCCTACCCCCCTCCTCCCCGGAGATATCTGTTTCCTCCTGGATCACCTTAATATCGCTTGCCCTGACGGTGCGAAAGATGATCTTTGTGTTGAGCTGTGCAGTGATCGTATCATCCAGCAGAGCAGGACGCTGTGTAGCCAGTATCAGAAAAACTCCATACTTCCTTCCCTCCTGGGCTACCTCCCGGAAGACACTGCGGGCAGGTGAAGAAAACTCACCACGACGGGCAAAGTTATGTGCCTCATCTGTTACTATAATAAAGGGTGGGAACTTTTCGCCAGGGATTTCACCCCGCTGAATGGCATCCTGATAACTGCGGCGCATCCCATAGAGTTTGCGCACTAGATAAGCGCTGAAAACAGCCAACAGCCAGATGGGACCCCTGATCACAGTCAGGCGCCTGCGATAAAGGGCATTGGTTATTGGAGAGATATCCTTTTGAAAAATACCTTCCCTGTGCAGGCGATAAAGACGCCAGCGGATACCCCGCAGACTGCTGGGATGTCCGGCCTGTCGGGCTAAATTTATGATCTTCTTTTCGTATGCGGAATTCTCCCCATAATGCTTACGAATTTCTGATAAGGTTTCTTCCTCCTTCTCAGCCAGTCCGATGCATTGATCAAGTTTCCCCGAAAAGCTCACAAAGGAGTCCTTACCCTGGTGAATGGCCTTTAATGCATTATCCATCCCCTCAGTGAAGTTTCCCCCTGCAGCTGCCAGCAGTGAGGCCAGGTCCTGGCTCGTCAGATCTTCGAAACTCACCCCTGTATCCTTTCCTACTGTGAGGATTTCCGTCCTACCTTTATATTTTTTGGCCTTACCCCCGTCCATCCCTTCAAATGGCGTACTAAAGCTCATCTCATAATGAGGATCGAAAACCAGAGTTGGTATCTGCTTTTCCAAAAGTTCCTCCAGGATCACCCTCATCCCGAAGGACTTACCAGAACCCGATCCCCCGAAAATACCGATATGGGGGTATTCCTGCATAGCCCGGTGATCAAAAACAAAAGGAACACCACGCTGGGGAAGTATCCCTTCACCCTTTTTATACAAAGGAGCAACATTTTTTAGTTCATCCGGAAGGGTCCCCTGCATATCCTCAGTTCCCAGAGTAACCCCTAAGACAAGTCCGGCGTCCACCGGACAGGGCAGCAGGAGGTCATAAACCTCAGCAAAAGACGGCAGGTGCACACTGGAACCTACAGCCACCGGATAAGGGATATCACTTAAAACCCGCAGCTTGGCCAGGTGAAATGTCTCCTCACCTAGGCGAAACCCCACCTGTTCCAACCCCTCCCAAACAGCGGGATCGATCAAGGGGCTGCGCTCCATGGTGAGAGGAAGGAATCTATTGAAAGACTTTGTCTCTACAACTTCACCCCTAGGCTCCAGTTCCGGGTCATCTATAACCAGAATCTCCCCGATGCGGAATTTCCGCTGGCGAGAGGCCACATAAATATACTGTTGTGTTGTCACACCGACTACTTGCATAAAGACCTCCAATCTATGCACTGGTATGCACTGGGGACGGTTCCTATTGCCAGCAAACAGTTTCCACCTATGCACTGGGTACCTTTAAGTGAGTCAAATTCCCCGTCCCCTTGACTCACTTAAAGCTCTCTGCTTGCTCTAAGCGGCCGCAGGAAAACCTCCGCTACAGCCGGATCAAGACAGGTAGCGAGCATGGCTTCTGCCTCTCCTCTAGTCAGACGCACCTCAGCATCAACCACATCTAGCCACAGAGGGATACCCCTCCCAGATGATGGGGTAATAGTATATAAAAAACTGAGCGCTGTCATCACTTCATTTTCCTGCGCCTTTAAATAGTCAACAGCCACAACCTGGGGATGTTTGGCGAAGCGCGCATAAAAACGCCCCTTTTCTCCGCTCCCCCCCTCATGTAGCCGATAAGTTTCTCCCGGTTCCAGCAGTCCAAACAGAATCTCCCGGTCACCCACTACCCTGGGGGAATCTGCTTCGCCGGCCAGATTAAATGTTTGCGCCAGGGAACAGGTGGCGATCTCCTCGGTTACCCCAACCATCAACGCATCTTGTTCAAGTGCCGCAGACTTCAGGCTGCTCCAGATTTCAGGTGCATGGTTTTTCAAACGAGCGAAGCCGCCATCCAAAACTAACAGCCGAGGTTTCGCTCTCAGTGACTGTACTGCCGCCTTGGCCTCCAGTGTCGCTAATATCTCCCAACGAAGATGGGCTAAGACCTCTTCTGCATCCTGCCCTCTGCTTATATGCTCATCCATCTTTTTCTGGTACTTGGGGAGCAGTGGTGTAAAAACCTCCTGCTCCCAAATACGTTCGCTGATGCCGCCGCTGCCAGTTGTATGTGCCAGAGCCCGAAAAAATGTTAACACATAAGGATAGCTAGCCCCATAATTGACCAGAGAGCCATCCACCCCTACCAATGGCCTTCCCTGAAAAATGGAATCTATTTCCCCGGGGGAAAGTTTTGACAGATCGGCAAAAACCCCTTTTTGCTGCGCTCTCTGCCGTCTTTTCCCTGTGGTTCCTCCCCTTCTATGACGGTTTTCTAAATAATCATTCAATTCTTTTAGCTCAGAAATTAATTGATCCTGTGGGAGCAAAGGAGTCCCCCCTTAAACTTCTCACACCACTTAACTCTTTCTCACAAAAACCTGCCCTCAGCAAGAGGGTGGCATAGGGAATTCAAGACAAGTCTTGCTCCCTTACTGAACCCGCTGACCATTTCTCTAACACCACTCTACATTGTCATGCTGAAGACAATTACAAGCAAGGCCGCCACAGTATTCCACATACTGTGAGCAACGATTGCCGGGTAAATTGAATTAGACCTTTCACTAAAAATATTTAAACAGGCACCACCGATAGCCAGTGGCACAAATCTGATCAGATCAAAATGCATTAAACCGAACAGACATGCAGTAGCTGTTATTCCCCAGTTAACACCAAAGTAGCTGCGCAGAGCCGGGTAGATAAATCCTCGAAAAAGCAGCTCCTCACTGACAGGAGCAATAACCCCTACCAACAGCAGCAATGAGATGATCTGCACCCCACCTCTGGCATTCAGAATCAGATCAGCAACAGCTTGGGGTTGCGGAGGTTGGGGTAGGAAGGAAATGATCACAGCCATGATCACGGTTACCAGCAAATAAACGCCTAGCCCCCCCAGCACCCCATAAGACCAAATGTCCCGCAAGTTAATACTGCCAATGCCCAGAGCTGCCAGAGGTGCCTTTCTAACCCGAACAGCAAGCAGAACAAAAACCACAATCAAAATGCCCTGTAGAAAACCTGCTGTCAGCATAACAGCCAGCTCAATACTGCCGATACCTGGAATAAGAGACAGTACCCAGTTCGCCAATCTGCCACCTAAGAAACCAAATAATAGACTATAAATAAAAATAAGAGCAAAAATGATTACTATATCCAGAATACCCCAGGATGGCCGTAATTGGGGATATGTGTTTCTTCTTAATTGTTGATAATAAATTTAAAATACTCCTCTCCGCATAATATACATAAGCCAATATCAGCCAAGTCATACATCAGCAGCAGTCTCTGAAAAACTTGTTTTTCAGAGTAACCGCCACACCGGCTCGGATCCATCACCAAAACCGTCCCCGTTGGACACCGGAACCGTCCCCCTGTCCACTAACAGATTCTGGGCAAAGGCTCCCCTTCCAGCATTCCTAGGATCCTAGTTGCGCCGAGTTCGGTTTCCAGGAGCACTAGCCCTTCCTCTTCAGGAATAACCTTCCCGATCTCAACTGCTCCCTGCCCTTCAGGCAGGGCTCTCATCGCCTCTAGAACCTCATCTGCCACCTGTGGAGCAACTACTGCGATGACCTTTCCCTCATTGGCCAGATAAAGAGGATCAAGCCCCAGCATCTCACAGGCACCTACTACCTCTCGCAAAAACGGGATCTCTTCTTCCTGGATCAGAATACCCCTTTCGCTTTGCACAGCAAGTTCATTTAAGGTAGTAGCCAACCCTCCCCGGGTAGGGTCACGCATACACCTGACACCATCCCCTCCGGCTTCCAAAACCGCTTTAGTGATCCTGTTTACAGGTGAGCAATCACTCTCTACAGGTGTAGAAAAGGCTAGGCCCTCTCTCTGAGCCAATATCGTCAAACCATGATCCCCCATTGTGCCGCTGACCAATACCACATCACCCGGCTCCATCAACCGGGGAGAGAGGTGTCTTCCAGTGGGGATCAGCCCAATACCGGCGGTATTGATAAAGACTTTATCTGCACTTCCCCTGTCTACCACCTTGGTGTCCCCTGTAACCACTTGAACACCGGCAGCCTGTGCAGTATCCCGTATCGACTTCACAATGCGCCGCAGATCTGCAATCGGCAAACCCTCTTCGATAATAAACCCAGCGCTTAAATATAAGGGATCTGCCCCACTCACCGCCAGATCGTTGACAGTCCCACTGACAGCAAGGGTACCTATATCGCCTCCGGGAAAGAAAATAGGATCCACTACAAAGGAGTCAGTGGAAAAGGCGATCCTTCCCTTATCAACTTCCAGCACCGCCGCATCCAGCAGTTCATCCAAAACAGGGTTCCCATAGGCTTCCTGAAAGACATCCTTGATCAGCTGATTAGTAAGTGTGCCTCCACTGCCATGCCCTAAAATAATCAGATCATCTTCCGCATATTTCAATGATCAACACCCGCTTTCTGCCTTCTATAGCGGAAATACGCAGCACAGGACCCCTCAGTAGAAACCATACAGGGCCCCACCGGTTTCGCCGGTGTGCATGACTTGCCGAACAAGGGGCAATCATAAGGGAGTTTGATACCCTTGAGCACCTCACCGCATGCACACCCCTTACGGCTTTTACCCGGTTCTAAAGTGATCGGAAACCGCTTTCTGGCGTCATACTGAGCAAACTCCTCCCGCAACTCCAAGCCGCTTCCAGGTACTTCACCGATACCACGCCAGCGAGCAGTTATCGGTGAAAAATATTTCTCAATAAAGCCCACAGCTACAGGATTACCCTCTGGCCGTACCGCCCGCTTGTACTGAATGTCCACAGCCGGGCTTTGTTCTCTGTACTGACGCACTATGAGCAGCAGAGCTTCCAGGATATCTGTTGTTTCGAACCCGGCCACTACACAGGGCTTTCCATAATCCTTAGCAATAAACTGGAAGGGTTCTGTTCCCAGAATAGCACACACATGCCCTGGATTGAGAAAGGCATCGATCTTCACCTGGGGGTCATCCAACAGAACCCTCATGATCGGTGGTACTAATTTATGCAGTGAAAAAACAGAAAAGTTTTTTAGCTCCATTTGAACTGCCTGATCTAATGCCGCAGCCACAACCGGTGTTGTTGTCTCAAAACCCACGCCTAAAAAAACCACCTGGGATTCCCTATTTTCCGTAGCCAGTTTGAGAGCATCAGCCGGTGAGTAGACAACCCGCACTTCCGCTCCTCTGCTCTTTTCCTGCAGCAGACTGCTTGCGGTTCCGGGAACCCTCATCATATCACCAAAGGTGGCCAGGATAATCCCCTCTTGGCGTGCCAGTGCCATGACATAATCCAGGTCACAGTCATCTGTAACACAGACCGGGCACCCGGGACCTGAGAGAAGCCGCATTTTCTCAGGTAGCAGATCCCTGAGACCACTTTTGGCAATAGCCACAGTATGTGTGCCGCAGACCTCCATCACAGTAAGGGGACGATCTATCTCCTGATACAACCGTTCTAACAGATAGCGTGCATACTCTTTTTTATTAGAATGCTTCATAAACATCATCCCAGGCTTCAAATATTTCATTGGCTGACTTTTCGTCGAGTATCTGAATAGCATAACCCGCATGAAGCAGTAGATAATCTCCCACCTTCGCCTCAGGAGTCAGCGTGATATTTACTTCCTTGATATTTCCTTCAATATCCACTTCAGCAATGAAACCATCAATCTTTATAATTTTGGCTGGAATAGCAAGACACATCTTTCCTGATCACCTCACTCGCAATATAAACTTGTCCCAGTGAAACCCCACCATCATTGGTCGGGACCTTCCGGTGATAAAGAACCTCAAACCCCTGCTCCACCAGTCTTTGGCGCAACAGGAGGAAAAGCAGTTTATTCTGAAACACCCCACCACTTAATGATACTATATTCAATCCGGTATCATCTCGCATCTTTTCTAATACAATAATGATCATTTCGGCAACTGTTCTGTGAAACCTTCCGGCAATTTCTGAAACCGGGGTGCCCCGCTCCATATCCGCCAAAATCCCCTGGAATACTCCTCTCACCCCCAGGGTATATGGCCTGGAACCGGTATTAAACTCAAATCTATATGTATCAAGAGCATTCATATCTGCCCGTTCCTCCAACTCGATAGCCGCCTGCCCCTCATACTGGACTTTAGTGCAGATCCCTAGCAGAGCGGAAACTCCATCAAAAAGGCGGCCGCAGCTGGATGTCAATACAGTATTAAGCCTATTCTCCAGCTGTTTTACCAGCACCTGCCCCTCTTCTGCTGATATTACCGGAAGATGCCTTGCTGCATATTCCAATCCCTGCTCCCCAAATAGTTCGTAAAGGTAACTGAAAGACATTCTCGCTGGCCTCTTAATCGTAATCTCTCCGGGCAATGGCATATAGGAAAGGTGTGCCATCCTGTTCAGATTGGCCGGGGTACCCGCAAAGAACTCGAAACCCCAGATTGCACCATCCAACCCGTAACCTGTGCCATCGCAAACCACTCCCAGGGCAGGCTCTGTCACCTGATTTTCCGCCAGACAGCTGGCCATATGTGCATGATGGTGCTGGACACCGACCTTTCGCAGCCCCTTGAGCCCCTTAGCCCAGCGTGTTGCCATATATTGTGGATGCAGATCATGAACAACCACTTCAGGCTTAACATCCAGCATCCTTTCAAAGCGGGGTATGGTATATAAAAACTGCTGGTAGTTGCCGTAATGGTTGATATCCCCCAGATGCTGGCTTAGATAGCCGCTTCTTCCTTTAGTCATACAGAAGGTGCTTTTCAAATCCCCACCACACCCCAGCATCACTGCAGGGGGCTCAACAGGCAGATCCACCGGAAGGGGCACATAGCCCCGGGCGCGCCGGTAAACCTGTACCTCCCCACCCACAACAGCAGCCACTGAGTCATCACAGCGGTTATAAATCTTCCGGTTATGCATCAGAAAATAGTCAGCAATCCCTTTTAACTTCTCCAGAGCTTCATTATTGTCAATGATCAGCGGATCATCACTGATATTGGCGCTGGTCATCACCAAAATCTCCAACCCCTCAGAGAATAGAAGGTGATGCAGGGGTGTATAAGGAAGCATAACACCTATGGTGCTGATTCCCGGGGCGATCTCCGGCGGCAGATCGTCAAGAGCCAACCTTTTTAAGATAACTATGGGATGCGCCGGGCTCTCCAGCAGTTCTGCCTCCTGTCCAGATATATGGCAGTATCTCCTGGCAACATCCATATCCTTACACATCACAGCAAAGGGCTTGAACTCCCTGATCTTGCGCTTTCTTAAAGCTGCCACTGATTCACTATTACCTGCATCACAGACCAGATGAAACCCACCAAGCCCTTTTACCCCCAGGATCTTTCCCTCTTGCAAAAACTGGTGCCCAAGCCCTTGATAGATATTCCCCACCAAGTCACGCAATGTCGTATGCGGCCCACATTCAGGGCAGCAGTTAGGCTGTGCATGAAACCGCCTGAACATGGGGTCCTCGAACTCATGTACACACTCCGGGCACATGGGAAAGTCCCGCATCGTCGTCTTCTCCCGGTCATAGGGCACATCCATAATAATGGTAAAACGGGGGCCGCAGTTGGTGCAGTTAGTAAAGGGATAATGGTAGCGGTGATCAGAGGGATCCATGATTTCTTGATAGCAGTCCTCACATGTGCTCACATCCGGGGAGATAATCACATCCCTTTTGGCACTCTTCTCACTGTGCTTAATAAAGAAATGGTCGAAGCTCTGCAGTTCCCGAGGCCTGATGCTGTGTTTGACGATCATGGCCAATTTGGGCGGATGGTCCAGGATCGCCTTATAAAAGGCATCGACTACCTCATCCCCGGCTTCAGCCCAGATGGTCACACCCTCAGAAGAGTTCAGAACCCATCCCTTAATCCCATACTCCTGAGCCAAACGAAAAACAAAGGGGCGAAATCCCACCCCCTGGACTACCCCTTCCATCCGGATCTCTCGCGCAACAATCACGATAATCCCCCTATCTCCTATCTATCTTGCCTGACTAAGTTCATTTTAACACTATGCGAAAGGGGTGTAAAACATCAGGGCTGGTTGCTGGTTTACCAGTCTATTCTGAATATAGCGACGACTCACTTATAAACCAACAACTTCATTGCGGGCTTTCTTAGCCATATATAGCGCCTGATCAGCAGCCTTAATGAATTCCTCAATCGATGATTCCTTAGATGGAATTGTTGTATAAACCCCTAAACTGATGGTCAAGTAAGGCGAACTAGAAGAGTATTCATGGGGAATAGCCAGCCCTAAAACCTCTTTTCTTAATTCCTCAGCGAATTGAACTACCTCTTCTTGCTTCATATGAGGAAGTATGACAGCGAATTCATCACCTCCATACCTTGCCACAACATCAGAAGAACGCTTTGTGCAGGCATTCAGCAATCCAGCCACCTGCCTTAGGCAATCATCCCCAGCCTGGTGCCCGTAGTTGTCATTAAATTCTTTGAAAAAATCAATATCTATCATAATTAAGGATAAAGGTATGGAGTGACGCCTGCACCTATCCCACTCAGTTATCATTGCCCGATCAAAAACAACCCGGTTGGAAATGCCAGTCATACTGTCAGTTTGGAAAACTACTCTTATCCTATGAGGATGAATACGGAGAATATTATGAACAGGAGATCCCACTTTCCACAACCATCGAAGAAAAAAAGGAGGCTCCCCTCCCCCAAAACAGTGATGCAACGCAAGACGTATTCACACAGCAGCGCCGGCTCATCCTGGCCGTCGCAGGCGCCATCTTTATCGCACTGATATGCTATTTTGCCATCAAATGGCGCAAAGAAAAAAAGGAACGTGAAATCGACGAAATGAGGCTATAATTAAACCCCGGCCGCTTCGACGTCCTCGCTCAACACTTCGCCAACCTTTTTCAGTTTACCTTCAACCGTGGCCAGCCTTACATTTTGGCTGTCCATTTCCGCTCTGCCGACCTGATTGGAATGCTCTATAGCTTTTACCACCTGGTATATCTCGTCTTGCCTGATCTCCATATGGTCCATTCTGGTCTCCATGTTTCCTATTCTGGTTTCTATGCCTGCTGCTTTATCCTTTATCCCGGTCAGTTCCTGCAAGACAAGCTTTTGGAATTCTTCATTATTTATGCTCCTCACCTCCCGGTCATGCCATTTGCTCCTACCAGCCTCTTTCCTGCATACGCTGTTCTGGGGCAATAGCAGATATTTCGAGACCGGGCATCGCTTCGCCCAGGTTGCTGGAAACCTCAGCTAGCTTTTGCGGGTCATTGTAATGGTTAGTGGCTTCCACAATAGCCTTGGCTCTCGCTTGTGGATCACTTGATTTAAAGATGCCTGAACCAACAAATATACCATCACAGCCTAACTGCATCATTAAAGCGGCATCTGCCGGGGTGGCAATACCACCGGCGGCAAAATTAACTACTGGCAGCCGGCCATTCTTGGCTACATCCACAAGCAAATCATAAGGCGCACCAATTTCCTTGGCAGCACTCATCAATTCTTCCTGGGGTAGATTTTGCACCCGGCGTATTTCACCCATCACCATGCGCATATGGCGAACAGCTTCCACTACATTGCCTGTGCCCGGTTCACCCTTGGTACGAATCATAGCGGCACCCTCGGCAATACGCCTGAGTGCTTCACCTAAATTGCGCGCCCCACATACAAAAGGCACATCAAAAGCATGTTTCTCTATATGAAACTGTTCGTCTGCCGGTGTGAGGACTTCACTTTCATCTATAAAATCAATGCCCAGGGCTTCAAGTATTTGTGCCTCTACAAAATGACCGATTCTTGCCTTTGCCATTACCGGTATATTTACTGCATCCATAATGCGCTTAATAACAGTGGGATCCGCCATCCTGGCTACTCCACCAGCCGCCCGTATATCAGCGGGAACCCTTTCCAGCGCCATTACTGCACAGGCTCCGGCTTCTTCAGCTATTTTGGCCTGTTCAGGAGTGGTTACATCCATAATTACTCCACCCTTGAGCTTTTCTGCCAGAGCATTTTTCGCGGTCCATTTTTCTTTTTTAGCTGCAGTTTCAGCCATTAAATTCTCCTCCATTCAATTCAGCTCAACTCATTAAAATATTTTACACCATTTACTTACTATTAACAAGCAGACCGAAAGTCCGTTCCGGTTCACCCATCTTGCATCATAGAAGCTTATTTGACATACTCCCCATGCTTGAAGGCCTGTCAGTCCGACAGACAGGCCTGTCTTACTACAACTCCGTCAAGAGTTAATGCTCCAACTAACCCTAAACCAAGCGTAATTTCTGCCCTCCCCTACTCCACAGTCACACTCTTCGTCAAGTTGCGAGGCTTATCTACATTACAGCCACGGGCGCAGGACATGTAATAGGCGAAGAGCTGTAGAGCAACAACAGACAGCAGCGGGCTCACAAATGAAGGAGCAGCAGGCAGCCTGATGATGTGGTCACAGGCTTCATCGACCAGGTCGCACTGTCCTAGTGTGACACCGATAACTGATCCCTGCCGTGCTTTAACACCTCTTATATTGCTGACCATTTTCTCCAAGAGGCCTTCCTGTGTGGCCAGAGCAAGCACTGGTACATCTTCTGTAATCAGGGCAAGGGGTCCGTGCTTCAGTTCCCCTGCTGCATAGGCTTCAGCATGTATATATGAAGTCTCTTTCAGCTTGAGTGCACCTTCCAGAGCAACTGCCCAGTCCAGGCCCCGCCCCAGGTAGAAGAAGTCTTCACAGGTGTGGTAATGTCCGGCAATTTTCTGAATGGCTTCCTTTTGCTCCAATACTTCTTCAATCCAGTCTGGCACCTGCCTTAGAGCTGTAATGATACCCTTTGCCTGTTCACCATTCATTGTTCCTCGCTCTCTGGCAAATAGCATCGCCAGCAGATACATGACCAGTACCTGAGCTGTATAAGCCTTGGTAGAGGCGATAGAGATCTCTTGTCCCGCCCAGGTGTAGATTACTTCATCAGCTTCTCTTGTGATGGTACTCCCCACCACATTGGTGATAGCCAATATCCTGCATCCCTTCTCCCGGGCTTCTCGGAGCGCAGCCAGTGTATCTGAGGTCTCACCAGATTGGCTGATGACGATAACCAGGCAGTCTGGGCCGACTAGGGGATCCCGATACCTGAATTCTGAAGCAAGTTCAACATCTACCGGGATCTTCGCCCACTTTTCCAGCAACTGTTTACCCACCAATCCGGCATGGTAAGAGGTGCCGCAGGCGGTGATCACTATCTTGGAAATACCCCGCATCTCCTCTGGGGTCAGTTTAATGTCCTTAAAATTTATATCATCCCCAGCAGGTGTGATCCTGCTCCCCAGGGTATTCCGCAGAACCTGGGGCTGTTCATGGATCTCTTTAAGCATAAAGTGTGGATAGCCGCCCCGTTCTGCCGCACTGACATCCCAGTCCACATGACAGGCTTGCTTGTCCGCCGGACTGCCTTTTTCATCAAATACCCGCACACTCTCCAGGGTAATATCCACCACTTCTCCATCATCAATATAATAGACATCCCTTGTAAAGGGAAGTAATGCCGGCACATCAGAAGCCAGGAAGTTCTCCCCTTGGCCAAGACCTACGATAAGCGGGTTGTTTTTGCGGGCAGCTACCAGGTGATCGGGGTGGTGTTCGCTGAGCACTATCAAAGCATAAGAACCCCGCATCTGATCCAGGGCACTGCCCAGCGCAGAGAGCAGATCGCCCTGATAAGCATCCTCTACCAAGTGTGCAATAACTTCTGAATCGGTTTCTGAAGTGAACTGGTGCCCTTTTCTCTCTAATTTACTTCGCAGTTCATGGAAGTTTTCGATGATCCCATTATGCACCACCGCAAATTTCCCTGTACAGTCACAATGGGGATGTGCATTGTTTTCAATAGGGGCACCATGAGTAGCCAAACGAATATGGCCGACCCCGATCTGGGAATGGCAGACATCTTTCATTTCCTTCTCCAAAGCAGCAATCTCATCCGCTTTTTTATAGGCCTTGAGGATTCCCCCTTCTATAACAGCCAATCCCACTGAATCATAGCCGTGATATTCCAGTGTTTGCAAGCCTTTAAATAAAACTGAAACCGCGTCCTGTTTACCAAGATATCCGACAATACCGCTCAAGTGTACTCCTCCTTTGGTCCTCCCACGCGGTACCACTGAACACCCCTTTGTGACAGAGATTACTCTCCGCTTTTCAGGACATTCTGACGGCAGTGGTTCGCCGAGGGGCATCCGCCGAAAAATTCGATTAACCCCTTCCTCGTCAACCAGCAAGAAATAAGCTGGTCCTGGCGCTTGAAAGGTCACTATTATAAGAGAACAGCTTTATTTGCGTGGAAGATTAACTATTTTATTAAGACAACGCTGTGTCGTCTAACACAAATTAAACCTACATTCCACCATTTTCATTTACCTTTTCACTAAAACACAGCCGAGTTTCTCTTCGATAATTCTGCTCAATTCATCAACCACTTCCTTTAGTTTGAATTCGTCCAAGGCTTCCCCCATAACCCTGACCAATGGTTCAGTCCCAGAGGGACGCACCAAAATTCTTCCCTGCCCTTGCAGGTGTTCTTCTGCATGCTTGATAGCCTGTTGCACTTGGGCGTTGCTATGCAGTGCCTCTTTGTTTTTAACTCGAACATTGACCAAAACCTGAGGGAAGCGTCTCATCTGTGCAGCCAGAAGGGAAAGTGGCTGTCCTGTATCCTGGACCACCCGCAGCAGTTCCAAGGCAGTAACCAGCCCATCACCTGTTGTTGAATATTCCAGGAAGATGATATGACCGGACTGTTCTCCACCGAACACCCCACCATTTTGGCGCAACTCCTCCATAATGTAGCGATCCCCCACTTTTGTTTCTGTTACTGTGACCCCTTCTTTTTGAAATGCCTCTTTGAGTCCCAGGTTGCTCATCACTGTTACAGTGACTTTGTTGTCCTTCAGTGTGCCCTTTCGCTTTCGGTCAAGGCCGCAGATCACCATGATCTGATCCCCGTCTACTAGATTCCCCTGTTCATCAACAGCAAGCAAGCGATCAGCATCACCATCAAAAGCCAACCCTAAATCAGCTTCCCTGGCTGTTACTTCTCTTTCTAATGACTCTATGTGTGTAGACCCGCAATTTTCATTGATATTGATACCGTCAGGTTCACTATGCAGAACTGTTACAGTTGCTCCCAGTTCTTTAAAAAGGCGGGGAGCGATCCCTGATGCGGAGCCATTAGCACAATCAATCACGATCTGCAAACCACGCAAATCCACACTGAGCTCCTTCTTTAGAAAAGCGAAATATTTCTCTACAGCCGCTATGTCATCAATAACACGCCCCACACCCTCTCCAGTGGGACAGGGAAAATCATAATTATTCAAAACAAGGTTTTCAATCTCTTCCTCCACAGAATCAGGCAGCTTATAACCATCAGCTGCAAAAAACTTTATCCCATTATCTGCTACCGGATTATGTGAAGCAGAAATGACAATTCCTGCACTGCATCCATAAGAACGTGTCACATAAGCCAGACCAGGGGTAGTGATCACACCCACATGTAAGCAGTCACCACCGACAGATAATATTCCAGCTGTCAAGGCAGCCTCCAGCATATCACCTGAAATCCGGGTGTCCTTACCGATAGCCAGCAGCGGCCGCTTTCCCTGCCGGCCAAGAACATATGCACCGGCTTTACCCAATTTATAAGCAAGATCCGGGGTCAATTCCTGATTAGCAATACCCCGCACTCCATCTGTTCCAAAAAGTCTAGCCATCCCTCTGTGTATCCTCCTCCCGATTGAAGCTGGTTCTTAGTCATTACTTAGAGTAGAAGCTGTGCGATCTACTCTAAGTTAAGTGACACTATCCGTTAAAATAACCTTCAATATTATATCATTATTCTATTGATCTGATAATTGCTCCTCCTCACCATCCGGACCTGGCAACTGATCTTCCTCAGGAGGTTCGGCAACCTCAACAGGCTCGATAACAATAGTTACCCTTACCCTGGTTCGCCCTAGGGATACTACCCCATCTGGAAGCACCAATTCAACTTCTCTGGAGATAGTACCCTGAGCACCACTCAGGTCAACAGGCCGAGTGCGTATCTCTTGGAGATTATCCATTACTTGTTGGGGACCAGTCACCCGGAGATTGCCTGGTTCTACACTTTGGCTCTTCACTTCGAACCCTTCAGCTACTTTCCCCTCAACAGCAACAGCCAGTGCTACGGTTTTAACAGGGCCGCTGGTCACCACAGGAAGCTGCACCTGTACAATGTCAGGTGTAACTGTTACCTGATCATTATTCGCCAGTTGTATCTTCACCTGCCGGCTAATATCATTCTGCGCCCCATTGACTTCGACTATAGCCTGCACATCTGTAATTTCATCCAATAGACGGCCTGGCCCCTTTAATGTAACTTGTTCAGGGGTAACAGTTGGGTCTTTATATGTGAAACCGGTAGCTGTCTCACCGCGCACCAGTACCCGCACAGGCACCTGCTTTTCTGTCAGTACATCCAGCTCAACTGTGACCCTCTCAGGAGAGATGCTAACGACCTGAACACCGGAGGGAACCTCTACCTGTACCGGAAATACTTTTTCACCCGCATCCTGTTCAGGAATTACCACATAAGCTCGGAAATCATCTTTACTGATGCCATTCATAATACTCCTCATCCCTTTAGCAGTGACCCGCACCTCAGGGAGGGATGAAACCAGCAAACGATCAGAAGAAATGCTCTGCACAGTCACAGGCACGGTATAACTACGTTCGACAATCGGGTTACGCTGTCCGGCAACATAATACCAGAGCATAATGGCCAAAAAAACAGCCACAAGCTTATATCCGATATTATTGCGCACAAACCACTTGTACAGCTTAGCGTCTTTCATTTCTTTCACTATCCTGCCCAGGACCCAGAAGATCCTTCAATTTCTGTTCCAAGTCTCCCTTTCTTAGTCCTCGCATAAGTTTGCCACCTTCAGCCAATGAGATGGTGCCTGTTTCCTCTGATACCACCACTGCAATAGCATCACTCTGTTCGGTGATACCAAGAGCGGCACGATGTCTTGTACCCAGTTCTGTACTGATAAAAGGGTTTTCAGTCAAAGGCAGATAACAGGCAGCAGCCAGAATCCGATTACCACCGATAATAGTTGCGCCATCATGAAGAGGTGTGTAAGGTTCAAAAATATTTACTAAAGCTTCTTCAGATAGCAGGGCATCCATCTTGACTCCGCTCTCCACATATTCTAACAGCCCTGTCTCCCTTGTAAAAACCAATAAGGCCCCCACATATCGCTGGGCAAGGTTTTCAGCCGCCTGAGCCACATTATGTGCCACACCCCTAGCCTCTTCCTCAGCTAAAACAGACCGCCGCCCAAAAAAACTGCCTCTTCCCAACCGCTCCAAAGCCCGCCGCAGTTCTGGTTGAAAGACAACCGGAAGAGCAATAGCCAGGGCTGTCCATGTCTTTTCCAACAGCCAATTAATTGTAGTAAGGTTGAACTGGGCACTCAATGCGCTGGCGACCAACAGCACAGCCAAACCTTTGAGAAGCTGCACTGCCCGCGTTCCTTTAATCCACATGAGAAGCTTGTAGATTACAAAGGCAATGATGAGAATATCAATAATGGTACGCACATCAATATAATTTAAATAAGCTAAATACCTGGACATATTTTTCACCTATTAGTAGATGGCATCTTACATAATTAATCTTTAATAGATCAGGAAAACCATGGCAGCATATGTGCCTGCCCATTAAAGATCTTATATAAATATACACTACAAGGGGTAGATCTGACAAATTATATGGCTACAAAGTTAGTATCATGGGATTTGCCATTGGCGTAATATCCCGAACCTTCCATTGAAAATAGCCACAAAAAAGCATCAACGGTCAAAGCTGGAAGGAGAATTAAAGAGGAAGTAGAAGTGACGCAGACCCTGTATAGCAACGGTATGGATTATGAAAAAGTTAAAAAATTGACGGGTTTACCCTCTCAAGAGCTTAAAGCGATCAAGTATTACCGATAAATCGCCTCTATAGGATCCATCCGGGAGGCCCGGCGAGCGGGGATGATGCCGAAGATGATACCCACCGCGATGCAGATGATTGACGACTGCAGCATGATACCGGCTGTCATCACAGGTTTCAGCTCAATAAATATTCCGATCAGTTTGGAGATGCCGTATCCTGCCCCGATCCCGATCAGGCCGCCGCAAAAGGTGATTGACACCGCCTCCACCAAAAACTGCAGCAAGATGGTTGCAGGCTTGGCGCCGAGAGCTCTGCGGATTCCTATCTCCCGGCGGCGCTCTGTGACGGAGACATACATGATGTTCATCACTCCCACGCCCCCAACGAAGAGGGAGATCCCGGTCACCAGGGCGATGAAACCGGTGATCGAGGATATTACCTGCTGCAGATCTCTGACGAGGCTTGTCGGATCCTCCTGTTTGTAGTCGCCATGCAGTTGGGGATGCTGGTACCGCAATTCTTCCCTGACGTCAGCGAAAACCGTTTCCTGATCATATCCCTCTCTCACATTGACGTCGATGGAAAAAATCATTGAGTCATCCTGTAGCAGTGTTTCGGCAAACTGGGGTATGTAGCTGAAATCCATTCCCAGCAGCTCGTTTGCTCCCCCGCCCACAATGCCCACGACCTGGAAGAACTGACCGCCCAGCTTCACCGCTTTGCCGATTCCCGCTACTGGGTCATCGCCAAAGAGCTGTTTGGCCTGCTCCTGGGAGAGATTGATCACATAATTTTGGAATTCATTATCCTCGACGGTTATCAATCTTCCAGCCACCAATGGCGGGCGCTGATTGCGATATAGTTCAAGCGTCAGATAGGCCTCCTGAGCGAAATACTGCGCTTCTGTGCTCAGGCCCAGCATGCCGCTGAACATATCATTGCTCTGTTCAACTTTTTCTACTCCATTGATGTTCTCCAGGGCTCTGAAGTCCTGATAGTGGAAGGGGTTCTCCTCCAGCATCATACTCTGTTCGTCAGGCTCGAAGGTCACTCTAAGGGTGTTGACGCTCTCGCTGACTGTGGAGTCGCTCACCTGGGCCTGCAGTCCGGCGCCGAGGGAAAGGATAGCTACAACTGAAGCGATACCGATAATAATTCCGATCATCGTCAGGAAAACTCTCAGTTTATGGGCACGCAAATTGAGTATTGCGCACCTGATCAGCTCATAGAAGTTCATGCCTCTCCCTCTTTTAGAAAAACTCCATCTTT
>DIQC01000053.1:18369-31372 GCA_002426495.1 Thermacetogenium sp. UBA5472 | reverse complement strand
GGAATATCTTGTTTTTCAGCTTTGATGCTGATGCAGCCGCAACCAGTGACTGCTTTAGTGGTTGCTCTGTTGGTGCGGGCACATGATTCTTGGAATTTGGATAGTACATCTAAAACGCTGTGATGGCGAATTAATAGTTCGGCTACTGTGTTCTGAAATTCATCACAGATCAGATCCTTCATAAAAATACCTCCTCATACCTGTAGTGCTTTGTTCTTTGTCAATAATAATTATAGTCTCAGCGATCAGCGGTTGTCAATGCCGATAATCATCAACTCCATTCATTTTTTATCCAGTTGTAATGTGAATAATTGGAATCTGGTATGATATGCATCTGGTTCCCTTCACAACCTCTCTTATCACTGGTAGGTGCAGAATAAAAAGCGTAGAATGGCGTTCTAGGCATAACCTGATTTTGACAGGTGATGTCACATCTGCTATAATAAAATAAACCTATAATAAACTCCAGGAGGCCGGAAAATGTTTAATGTCGGAGATTATATCGTCCATCCGATGCACGGCGCCGGGGTTGTAGAGGCACTAGAAAAGCGTGGGGAAGAAAATATTATTTATTTTGTTCTCCGTCTCTTTTCGGGTAACTTAAAAGTGCTTGTGCCTTCCGATAAAACTGAACAAATCGGAGTGCGCCGTGTAATTCCGGAAGACGAAATCGCTAGTGTTTTAAAAGTTCTTCAAAGAGATGACCAGGAAAAGATAATCCCCAACTGGAACCATCGCTACAGAGCTAACCTTGAAAAGATCAGAACGGGGGACATCTTTGCCGTTGCAGAGGTCGTTCGTTCTCTTATGCGTCAGGATCAACGAAAGGGGCTGTCTTCAGGAGAAAAGAAGATGCTGGAAAGCGCCTTTCAGATTTTAAGTAGTGAACTCATTTTAGCGGGCAACATGGATGAGATGGAAGTTGAAACCTTGATAAAAGAAGCAGTAGCCGGGGAATAAGGAAGGCGCCTGAATAATACGGGCGCTTTTCTTATAATTTGACAAAGTATTCTCTTGCTGATATGGGGAATATTGCGTATAATGAAACCGATAGTTAACCAAAATAAGGATATAAGCTTTGGAAGGGAGGTGAAATAGTGTTAAGAAAGATCGCCAGAGTTGTTATTGGTTTGATAGGTTTAGGAATCGGGTATTCGCTGAGTATCTTGCTTACCCGTATTGGACTCATTAGTGATCTTGCAATAAGCACAGGGTATGCTTGGTATCTATTTGTTTCACTGCTGATACTTGGCACTGGATTGGCGTGTTTTATGCTGGCACCTTGGCTAATTGAGCAGACATCTCGCCTGGTTGCTTTTCTTGAAAACGCGCTGCAGCGTATACCTGCGCAGGACTTAATTGGAGGCAGTATTGGCCTTATTCTTGGTCTTGTAATTGCCAACCTTCTTGGCGCTCCTATGAGAAATATTCCCTGGGTTGGGCCCTATATACCCGTTATTTTGAGTATTTTGTTCGGGTATCTGGGTTTAAGTATCGGTATCAGGAAGAAAGAGGAATTGACTGGTTTACTGCATAACTGGAAAACCGGGTTGAAACAGGGAAAAACAGGAGGAGAGCACAAGGGTTATAAAGTACTTGATACCAATGTTATTATCGATGGCAGAATTTCAGATATCTGCCGAACTGGATTTCTTGACGGAAGCCTGCTCATTCCGCGATTCGTATTAGAAGAACTCCAACACATCGCTGATTCTTCTGATGTGCTCAGGCGTAATAAGGGTCGACGAGGGTTGGATATTTTGAACCAGATGCAAAAAGAGCAATATATTAAGATTGAGATTCGTGATTTTGATGGTGTTGATACAAAGAAGGATGTTGATTATAGGCTGATTCAGGTCTGTAAACTCCTGGACTGTCCGGTTGTGACTAATGATTATAACCTCAACAAGGTAGCTGAACTTGTGGGGGTCAAGGTGCTCAACATCAACGATCTGGCTAATGCTGTCAAGCCCTTATTCATTCCCGGTGAGGAAATTGCCGGGGTAGATGTAATTCGCGATGGCAAGGAGCCCGGACAAGGGGTTGCTTACCTGGAGGACGGTACGATGATCGTTATTGAGGGAGGCAAGAGACACATAGGCAAGCGCATCAATGTTGTCGTCACAAGTGTCTTGCAGACTTCGGCAGGCCGGATGATTTTTGCCAAGCCCAAGATGTCTTTTAAAGATTCTTCAAGTGGGCGCTACCGCGAGGTGAATGCAATTGGATAGGGTTGGAGGAATTGTTGTTGCTGCAGGCAGGGGGAACCGTATGGGTTCCCCCTTAAATAAGGTCTATTTACCCCTGGGTGAGGAGCCGGTTATTCTGCGCTGCCTCAGGGTTTTTGAGGAATCTAGCCTTATTAATTCTTATGTGGTTGTGGCAAATCATGGGGATCTTTCCTTTTGCCGCACACTGCTCAACTCTTACTCTCTGACCAAACTGTCAGGGGTAGTAACGGGCGGGGAGACCAGGCAAGAGTCTGTTGCTGCAGGATTAAAAGCCCTTCCTAAAGAGTGCAGGCTCGTTGCCGTTCACGATGCTGCACGCCCTCTGCTGGAGCAGAAGGTATTAGAGGGGGCAATAAGGCAAGCCGCAGATGCAGGGGCGGTAGTTGTTGCTGTTCCTGTCAAGGATACCATTAAGGTTGCTGAACAAGGCAATATTAAAGGGACACCAGAACGGTCTTCATTATGGATTGCCCAAACGCCTCAAGTTTTTCAAAGAACACTGCTTACAAATGCCTTGGAAGAGGCCAGAGCTGTCGGTTTTGAGGGAACAGATGACTCATCTCTGGTAGAACGGCTGGGTCACGCAGTAACCATCTACCAGGGCAGTTATGAAAATATTAAGATAACCACCCCTGAGGATCTGGTCATTGCCCGGGCACTCTTGGGGTTAGATACTCTTGATAGTAATGGTAGAAAAGAACACCTGAGCAGTCGTACTGGTTTAGGTTATGATGTACATCCCTTCTGCCAGGGGCGGCCCCTTTATCTAGGGGGGGTGGAGATCCCAGAAGGGAGCGGCCTGGCTGGGCATTCAGATGGGGATGTTCTGCTGCATGCTCTTGCTGATGCCTGTCTGGGGGCTGCAGGGCTTCATGATATCGGGCATTACTTTCCCCCCTCTGATGCCCGATGGAAAGGCGCATCTAGTCTGGCCTTGCTGGGTATTGTTAGAGGGATTTTGGCCAAAGAGGGGTATTATGTCCACCAGGTGGATATCACCGTGGCTGCTGAAAAACCGCGACTGTCTGCTTATCTGGAAGAAATCCGCAGACGGATTGCCGCTGTGCTGGGAATTGCCCCTGCTGCAATAGGGTTGAAGGCCACAACAACAGAAGGGCTTGGGTTTGTAGGAAGAGGTGAGGGAATAGCCTGTTGGGCGATTGCCTCAGTGGAACATAAAGGTACCCCTTTCCCGTTTAATGGAAAGAGGCCCCTTTATGGCTGATAGTATATTGGCAATCACTACTTAATTTTAAAGGCAGAGAATAGATAGACTAATAAGCCCCCCAAGATAAGAAAAAGGAGAACCAGGGTGCCCCACATTATAAAACTACCGACCATCTCTCCCATAGCTAATCCCCCCTTTTAGCATATGCTATTAGTATAGGCAAGAAGCGTGCCTGTTATCCTAAGGTAATAATGAGGGATTATATGCGCTTATTATTTTAAGGATGATGGTTCATGTAACATATTAGTTCCATAATGAAATAGATTATGTTTCATCTGCAACATACAAGTCAGCAGAATTGACCTGAACATCATATTCTTATATCGTATTTTTTCTGGCGTCTCCAAAGGGTTGTACGGCTGATACCCAGCAGTCGGGCAGCCTTTTTTTTGTTTCCCCGGGCAGCTTTAAGTGCATTGATGGTGAGGGCTTTTTCAAATTCCTGTGGGTTTGTGTTATTGTTCTCGGCTGCTGGTTGGTGCTGGGCGGTTGAAAGGAACTCTGGTTCTAGTGATGATAATAGCAAAGATTCCGTTACAATGTCAGCAGAAATGTAGTCACCATAGGTCAGGATAACAAGACGTTTCATGGTGTTCTGGAGTTCTCTTATATTGCCTGGCCAGCTGTGGGCATTAAAAAGGGCTATACCCTTGGGGGCCATGCCCTTGATGTTTTTTCCAAACTTCTTGTTGTAAACTCCCAGGTAGTGGTTAAACAGGACAGGGATATCTTCACGCCGGTCCCTTAAGGCGGGGATCATAAGTGTCAGTACATTGATTCTGTGATAAAGATCAGCCCGAAAACGCTTCTCGTGAACTAGCGTTCTCAGGTCGCTATTGGTGGCGGCAACCACACGCACATCTAAGGTGATAATGTTGTTATCACCCAGAGGCATTATCTCGTATTCCTGGAGCACTCGCAGCAGCCTAGTCTGCATCTTATCAGACATTTCACCGATCTCATCAAGGAAAATGGTGCCCTTATTGGCCATTACAAAAAGGCCCTCTTTGCCGCCTTTTTTTGCTCCGGTAAATGCGCCTTCAGAATAGCCAAAGAGTTCGCTTTCCAGTAGATTGTCCGGCATTGCCGCGCAGTTGACTGTAACAAAGGGACCGTCCCTGTGGGGGCTGACATTATGTATTGCTTGAGCAAAATATTCCTTGCCCACCCCGGTTTCCCCGTAAATAAGTACAGTGGCATTAACACTGCCGAAGCGTCTTGCCTTATCAATGGTCGCCTTGATTTTAGCGCTTTTTCCGAGAATGTCGTCAAATGTATACTTTGCGATATGTCCGCGGCCATGTATCGTCTTCTTATTTTCCACTGCAGTTCATCTCCCATCTGTGCGCCCCGGACAAGGTGACTGCAGCTGTGTTGCTTGGATATTCTGTCTATGTACTATGGGTACTATATCTGATCCCCTGATTGCAGGCCATTGTAAATCGCCATGAATAGGGTCTATGTTCTATGCACCTTATCTGGAAGCAGATAAAGGGTTAAGATATAAATAGTCACTCCGGACACTGTCAATGTTCCATGTCAGATACGTGGCAAACGAAATGTCCCATTGCCACCCTATGTCAGATCCCGAGGATAATTGGTGAAGAGTTCTCGCGCCTCTTTCAGACTGGTATCTGGTGTCGGTATAATCAGATCTGACTCTACCAGTTCCTCATCAGGGAGTTTAGCGCCATTTGTCTGCACAAAGCTGACAACATTATGTAGGGCTGCGGTGAATTTGCTTTCATCATCGGCTTCTACGGCATCAAGCAGAGTGTCATCCAGAGTATCCAGTTCTGAAAGGGCACCCCCTGATACTTTGTATTGTCCTTCTGTAAGTACTCTGATAATCATTACTCGGTCACCTCTTTTTTCAGACGGGCAAGTTCATCCTCAAGACGACTTTCTGTCTGTAGTCTTCTCAGTTCTGTTTCTACACTGTCCTGATTACCCAAAGGATCCTCCAGCGTCCCTGAGGCGATCAGTTCATCGATGGCCGAGGCGCGGGCTTGCATCTCTTGGGTTTTGTGTTCTGCTCGCTCGATAGCAGTGCCAACATCTGCCATTTCCTCGGAAAGGCCGGACATGGCTTCCCCGATCTTTACCTGAGCTTCTGATGCCGAGTACTGTGCCTTGATGACCTCTTTCTTTGTGCGGAAAGAGTCGACTTTTGCCCGCAGGCGGTTTTCCACCTGAACCAGTTTCTCCTGTTCCTGATTCAGGCCGCTTACCTGTTGTTCCAGATCCTGAATCTGCTGTTCCAGGTGCATCTTACGCTCCAGGGATAGCCGCGCCAAATCCTCTCTTTCCTGCCGCAGGGCCTCTTTGGTTTGGTTATCGATCTTTGACAGGTCATTGCGCAGTTTGACCGTCTGCAGCTCCAACCTCTTCTTGGCGGTTACCACATTTGTGATATTGCGTCTTACATTCTGCAGCAGTTCTAACTGTTTCTCATAAGAGTAGTCCAAAGTTTCTTGAGGATTCTCCATTTCATTGACGACTTTGTTGATCTTAGATTTAAAAACTGTAGAAATACGCGCTAATAATCCCATCTTTTTTATCTCCTTTCTATGGTGCAAAGCACCTGTCTAAAATAGATGTCTGTAAGTATGAAGTCAGATGTCTGAAAATTTGCCAGAGTGCATCATTGTTCAAATTGTATTTTTTCCACTATAAGCCATAACATACCTACGTGTAATAGATGTCGGAGGCCAGAGGTCTGATGTCGGAAAAATCTCGGTTAAGAACATCCTTTATTAACAACCAACGACTAGAAAAGTCGTAAAAATTAAAGCCGATGTCAGATATTAGAAGTTTAGGTTGAACATCTTTTCCAAAGACCAACCACTACTCACACTGGGCAGTTGCGTATAGGGTACCATAAGGTGGTGTCTCTTTCCCAGGGCAGTTTCCTTTCTAACATGGTAAAAATCCGCTGCTCCTCATATCTGTCACGCTGTTCACTTTTCTTATCTAATGGCATATACGGGTAAAAATTGCCCCGTTTATAGTTGTAGATCAAGTAAAATAGAGAATCCGGCTTTTGCTGCTGCACAAAGCGGAATACCGCAGCCAGCAATTGGGTGTCATATCCGTTATCCTTAAGTATCTGTGCAGACACATGTACAAGATTCACCAGGTCATCAAAATCAGGATCATTAAACAGCAGCCAGCGGTAGTGGTATTCGTCATCTTCAATTTGCATTTTTGTTTTGGTTTCTTCAATGTAAAGGGTTAGCAGATCCCTCAGTTCCTGAGCAGCTGTTTGAAAAAAGATGCTGGTGGCTGGTTTGAGAGCCAAACCGCTTCTACCAGATGATTCCCAGCCCAGTTCAGCAAAAGATATAATAGCTGTTGACAGTGCAAACAACGGATCGATTTGTGCCTTAGGTGGTTTATTTCTTCCAAAAAGGGCATCGAAAAAACCCATAGTTAGCCCCTCATCTCCCGTTCAAGTTTTCTCAGGTAGGCCAGGCGTTTCTCTAATGAAGGATGTGTGGATAAGAGTTCAGCGAAAGTGTCCCCCGTCAGAGCAGGCAGAATATAAAAGGCGTTCATCCCTTCAGCCTGGCGCAGGTCTTGTTCTGGTACACGCTTCATGGTGCCGCTGATCTTCTTGAGGGCGCTGCTCAGCATCCCCGGCGCGCCCGTAAGAAAGGCTGCTCCACGGTCCGCCGAATATTCACGATAGCGGGAAAGTGCCCGGATCAAGAAAAAGCTGATCAGATAGACCAACAGTGAAACAAAATAGATGAGCACACCCGCACCTCTGTTTTCCCGGTCTTGGCCCATGCTGATAAAAAAGAAGTTCTGCACGATAAAGGAAGCCACTGTAGCGAAAAAGCTGGCAATGGTCATCACCGATACATCTCTGTTTTTGACATGGCTTATTTCGTGTGCCAGAACAGCTTCTACTTCTTGGGTCGTCAGCTGCCGCATCAACCCTTCGGTGACGGCAACAACTGCATTTTGAGGATTCCTCCCGGTAGCGAAGGCATTGGGAACAGAGGTGGGCATAATTGCCACCCTCTGTTTGGGCATATCTGCTAGCATGGACAGGCGCTCGACGATAGAATGAAGTTCCGGGGCTTCTTGTGGTGAGACCACTTTTGCTCCTGTGCTCATGAGCACAAGCTTATCTGACAAAAAGTACTGAGCAAACATCATAATTGCAACAATGACAATGATGGCAGAAAAGCCTACCCCCGCAGACCACAGAACTACTCCAAATAATAGGTAAAGCGCTGCCAGCAGAAATAAAGTAAAAAACATTCTTGCTTTCAGTTGATGGTCAACAGGAAAACGCGAACGACTCATAGATTTCCATGACCCCTTCTTTCTACTTTTGCATTATTTTACGGGGTTTGCCTGTTATTGTCAAGGGTACATTAAGGGAGTAGTAGTAAAGATAGCTATAGCAATAAGGACTCCCAGGAGAACCAGGAGAATAATTAAAAGTATAACAGGAATAAAGTAAGTGGCTGCTGCAGCGCCTGTACTGATCTGTTGGCTTTCACGGATGGCAATGATGTTTAGAACCAGCACCCAAATGCCTACGGCGAAACCGATGACACCGCTTAAAATAGCGACGAAAGTTCCAGCCACAGATGTGATTGCTGCTAAAGGTGCTCCTATGAGATAGGGGCAATTGGCATAGCCGAGGCTGGCCAGCATGCCCACAAAAGATCCCTGTCCTTTAAATATTTTGGCAACCAAGAAAAAAACTGCTCCCACCACAAGCCATCCTAACAGTCCGCCGAACAGAGAAGAAAATAGTTCAAAACCAGGGGAGGTTAGGGGAGTCCCCATTATTGGAAGATTCAATGACTCTTCCAGGTACTGCAGGGCATCTATATATCCCGGAGCCACCATCTCGCTTAATCCGTTTAGGATAGCGACGACAGCAACAATAAACAGCCCTTCCTTCCATAATTCCTTTTCTGCAGCCTGGCGTAAGGTTTTCGCAGGTGCAGAAAAGGCTTCGAAAATCCGTTCCCACATATTCTCTCCCCCTAATACTTTATTGTTGTATAAGTAGGCAGTGAGTCAAAGGGGTTTGGAGTAAAGAGTTGGACATTTCTCAAAATGTCGAAAACACCCGGAGTACGACTGTATTCCATAATCTCCGGTTCCCCTTCTATGCCTGCCAGTTGGGTTGCCAACTCGATAGCTTCTCTCTGTCCACCTAATTCATCTACCAATCCAACCTCTTTGGCTTGGTTTCCGCTATAGACCCTTCCATCTGCAAGTTGGCGCACCTCTTCTTTGGGAAGGCCGCGCCCTTCTACTACAGCGTCGAGAAACTGATCATAGATATCATCGGTGATGCCCTGCATGATTTCCTCTTCCTCTGCTGTAATAGGGCGAGATGTCGACAGCATATCCTTATGGGGGCCGCTTTTGAAGACGTACTCTTCATAGCCGATCATTTTGTAGAGTTCTTCTAGATTAGGTACTGTGGAAATGACACCGATACTGCCTGTTAGTGTGGAGGGCAAGGCAACGATCTTATCTGCAGCTGCTCCCACATAATAGCCTCCTGAGGCGGCTGTTTCACCAAATGAGGCAACAACTATTTTCCCGGACTCTTTGACGCGCATAACCTGGCTATAGAGTTCATGGGATGCGGCGGCGCTGCCTCCCGGAGAATTGATCCTTAAGACCACCGCCTGTAGAGAGGGATCCTGTTCTGCCCTTTCTAAATCATTCATCGTCGCACTTGTGCCGGAAGCATCCAGGAGAGAGGTACTTTGACTAAAGGCAATGGTTCCATTTAAATGGATTACTGCGATTTTATCGGATCCAGTAGAGGTTGTCGTTCCCTTACCGTCCGGCATACTATTAACTGCAATTATTACTGCGATCAGGGTAATCAATATCCCTGCCGCCACAATAGTGATCCCCGCTTTTCTGGAATCCAAAAAAATACCTCCTTTAGGTTTCTCAAATATTATGAGCAGATCACTGAAACAAATACTGACCAGTTCTCTCCAGCTTATAGGGTAGTTCGATCCATTAATTACTATTACGCAATCGGGTAACAAACTCCTGCCGTCTTCACCAAATAAAATATGAAATGTATGAGAAATGCGGGAGAATAATTAATTGAGGTATAAGTTAGGAGCAGGGAGATTTAGTCTTGTTACAGACAAAAAAGTATGCAACAGGAACCGTCCCCATTGCATACTTTTGGTGTATTAGTTTTGTTCTTTTTCCTCATTGTCGTCGTCGGTCATTGTTGCCATTTTATAGAATGGTTTGATCAAATCAATAGGAAGCGGGAAGACAATAGTGCTGGACTGGTTAACCGCAATTTCCTTTAGTGTCTGTAGATAGCGCAGCTGAATTGTGGCTGGGTTTTGGGAGATGACATCACCTGCAGAGGCCAGGGTTTTTGATGCCTGAAACTCGCCGTCGGCATTGATAATTTTGGCTCTTCGTTCTCGTTCAGCTTCAGCTTGTGCCGCCATCGCTCGCTGCATATTGGGTGGCAGTTCCACATCTTTGACCTCGACGTTGCTGACCTTGATTCCCCAGGGCTCTGTTCCTTCATCGATGATATGCTGCAGCCGCTGGTTGATGGAATCTCTCTGTGATAGCAGTTCATCAAGATCAGATTGCCCCAATACACTTCTTAGCGTTGTCTGGGAGAGCTGAGAAGTGGCCGTTATGGCATCATAGACGTTGACTACAGAATCCACCGGGTTAACAGCCCTGAAGTAAACTACAGCGTTAACCTTGACCGTAACATTGTCCTTGGTGATGACCTCTTGAGTTGGCACATCCATGGTGACTACACGCAGATCGACTTTTTGCATACGCTCAATACCCGGAATCAATATAATGAGACCAGGCCCTCTCGCCCCTACACAGCGTCCGAGGCGAAAGATTACACCCCGTTCATATTCCTGTACAATCTTGATGGCGGATCCAAGAATCAGAATGATAAGTATAACTAGAAGAACATAACCTTGCATGTTTTTCCCCGAAAGCACTTCTACTTTCGGGATTCCCTCCCTTCATTATAATTTATTATTAAATAACTGCCCCTATTAGGCAACAGTTGTTCAATTATACTAATCGAGTCGCTTCACTGTCAACTTTAGCCCATCGATTTCGGTGATGAGCACCCTTTCTCCTGCTTTAATAGTGTCATCAGCTGCCGCAGTCCATAATTCACCGGCTACGAATACCATTCCTTCTGGCTGTAGGTCTGCCCGTACCACTGCCTCCTTCCCTATGAGATAGTGATTGCCTGTTGTTATCGCTTTCTTTTGCCCCCTAACAATAGCTATAACGAGTATCACCACCAGTGCGGTAAGTATTAGTGTTGTGGCAACGATCAGGCCGATGTTGATCCCTATTCCAGGGGGGCCACCGCTGAAAAGAAGCAGTGAACCGCTGATAAAGGAAACAATCCCTCCTGCAGCTAAAAGGCCATTGCTGGCTGCAAAGGCCTCAGCGACAAATAATGCGAAAGCTAAGATCATCAATAGCACTCCTCCCCAGGATGCATTTAGTGTGCCCAGCGAATAAAGTCCTAACAGAAGTGAAATCGCCCCTAAAACTCCTGGAAAAATCAAGCCAGGGCTGTAGATTTCCACCATGATACCGGCCATGCCTATAGTCATGAGAATGTACGCCAAATCCGGATTGCTGACGTAAAGAAGGATATTTTCAATGGAGTTCAAGGGAACTCTCTCCACAGGGGCATCCTTGGTTTCCAGCCGCACCTCTTGGCCGCTGTTTAGAGTTACTGTTTGGCCGTCAACATCCTCAAGCAGATATTCCAGATCTTTGGCTATCAAGTCGATTAAATTCAATTTAAGAGCTTCGGTATCAGAGTAGGATTTGCTTTCTGTCACCGTTTTTTCTGCGGCATCAGCATTTTTCTCTCTCAACTGGGCGAGGGAGCGTATCCAGGCTGCGGCATCTTCAGAGATCTTTTTGCTGGAGACATCATCAGGTTGATTCTCCTGGCCGCCGATAGATACCGGGCTCGCTGCTCCAATTCGACTGCCCGGGGCCATAGCAGCTATATGGGAAGAAACGGTGATAAATGTTCCTGCAGAGCCAGCCCAGCCTCCGGCAGGAGAAACATAGACAATTACTGGTACTTTGGCATTGGTGATAGAACTCACTATTTCCTGGGTTGTAGCGTAAAGGCCACCCGGGGTGCTGATTTCGATGACACATGCCGCGGCACCTAAGTTTTCAGCATGCTTAATAACCCGTTTGCAGTATTCAGCTGTAACAGGCACCACAGAGCCGTCAAAACTGCCTACGACCACCGGCTTTTCGGCAGGTGCGGTTTGTGCTTGAGGTGTCAGCGCGCCGAAAATCATAATAAAGGAAACGAGTATAATACTGCTAAAAGTGATAACTTTCTTCATACCACTTACCCCTTTTGTTTATATTATTTACAATACTTATCTTTAACTATTCTACACATTTCGGCGCATACCTTTTACTGCATTTTAATGGTAATAAAAAAAGGCGATAGCCGCACTTAATGACCATCGCCCGGTTTCCGGACTGTCCCAAAGAAATGCCAATCAGGGAAAACCGTGTCCGTGATTGATTTGGGTTGTTATTAAGATATTTTTAATTATTCTCCCGGGGGTTCCTCATTAAGCGCTTTTTGGCCAGCTTGGATCATTTTTTTTACCATCTGGCCACCGATTTTACCTGCTTCACGAACTGAGAGGCTGTCTCCCGATCTAGCCAGGTCGTCTTCAAGACCCAGCTCGCGGGCGGTTTCCCACTTTAGCTTATCATTGGGTCCCGGTTTCTTTTTCTTCTTCTTTTTTTCTTGTGGAGATTCTTTAGCTGCCATACTTATCACCTCTTTGTAGTTTTTCCTGATAAAAAGATAATATGATTGTTAGTAATTAATAAACTATTTACTGAGGGTAACAATCAACTCTTAGTAAATTGCTTCAATATGCGGTTCGAATATTTTAGTTAGTATTCCCTGTAAATCGACCCTATATGAATTGACTGTATATATAATGTAATGATAAGATCTTTTTGCAACTCTTCCTTCTGATGAAGAGGAAAGGAGATTTATTGTTATGGTGAAAATAAGGGATGGAGCATCCTATTTGCTTATTGCTTGTTTGGCTGTTCTGCTGACGATTATGCTGTGCGGGTGTGGTTTGAATGATTCACAAGATTCGACTGCGGATCCTAATGGGCAAATAGCCGAGGAGCCGGGGATAGATGACCCCTTGACAGGCAGGAAGGTGGATACAGTTGGTTCCTTGGTTGCCGTTATGGTGGATAATCTCGATGCTGCCAGACCCCAGACCGGCTTAGGGGGGGCAGGTGTTGTCTATGAGATGGAGGCAGAAGCCAGGATCACCAGGTTTATGGCGCTCTTTGCCGGAGACCAACCATCTGTTGTGGGGCCTGTACGCAGCGCCAGGAGCTATTATCTGCAGATCTGCAAGGAATGGGACGCTGTTTATGCTCATGTGGGTGGCTCAAAGGATGCAGTGTCTAATATCCAGAGTTGGGGGATCAAAGATCTGGACGAATTTCG
>DIQC01000053.1:0-18148 GCA_002426495.1 Thermacetogenium sp. UBA5472 | reverse complement strand
CACTGGCAGTTTGGGGATCCCAGTCAGGATGATGCGGATATAAACAAATTCTCCTTCAGCTATAGGGATGGATATCAAGTATCCTATGAGTTTTTAGAGGAAGAAAAGAACTATTTGCGCTATATCAATGGTTCACCCCACAGTGACAGGGAAAGCGGTGAGCAGATTGCGGTGACCAATGTGGTGCTCCAGTATGCCCCTCATCAACACAGGAATGATGGCACTGCCTGTATCGATATCCAGGTGATCGGCAGCGGCAGTGCAGAATTCTTTCTAGCAGGTCAATACCAGCAAGGCACCTGGCAGAAGGACTCGATGGATTCTCCTACACGCTTTTTTGATGCAGATGGCCAGGAGGTCATCTTTCCCAGGGGCAACACCTGGATCCAGGTGCTGCGCCCGGGGACACAGATAGAGAAGGTTTAAGCGCTCCACAGTGGCCACTGCCTCTCCATGAATCTGGCCAGGGGACATAGATAGAGAAGGTTTAAGTAGTTATAATGGCGAACTTTTCTGTTAAAACTGAAAAGAAATAAGGAAGTGATCGGAGTTGAAAACGGAGTTGAAAATCGAAAAACGTCTGGCTGAAATTGGTGTTGCATTACCTGATGTGCCAAAGCCTGTAGCCTCATATGTTCCAGTGGTAAGCAGTGGAAACTTGCTTTTTCTATCCGGGCAGCTCTGTACGGTTGACGGGGAGTTAAAGTATAGAGGCAAGGTAGGGAAGGAAGTTTCTTTAGAAGATGCCTGTGAGGCAGCAAAGGCTGCTGCCATTAATTCACTGGCTGTGATCAAACAGCAAATAGGGTCATTAGATAAGGTGAAACGGATCGTCAAAGTTGTCGGTTATGTGGCCAGTGAGCCAAGCTTTGGTGAGCAAGCTAAAGTGGTCAATGGAACATCTGATTTCCTGGTAGAAGTTTTTGGGAAGAAGGGCAGTCACGCTCGTTCAGCTGTAGGTGTTGCATCACTCCCTTTGAATGTGCCAGTGGAAGTAGAGATGATTGTTGAGATTGAGGAATAAATATCATTTTATTTATCACCTTGATCATTGAATGATTCATAGAGGGAAAGCGGGCGTTATTGATGCACAATAAAGGTTCAAATCCCTTTAAACTAAAATATAAGATCTGGCTGGAAACCACCGGTAAGGTCTTTGGCGAGGGCCCTTGTGAAATTTTGCTGAGGATTAAAAGACTTGGCTCACTAAGAGCAGCCACTGCTGAGATGGGCATGTCCTACAGCCATGCCTGGAAGCTCATCAAGGGACTAGAGAAGAGGTTAGGTTATAAGCTTCTTGATTCCCAAGTTGGCGGTGTATCTGGGGGAGGTGCCAGCTTGACTCCGGAAGCCGAGGAACTGCTGCGGAGGTACCAGTCATTTATGAAGGAAGCGGAAGAGCTTCTGGAAGAGCTTTTCCAAAAGCACTTCCAGGGCCCATCAGGGGGACGGTTCCGGTGATTGGTCCAGTAAGACATAGTTTTCTAAAAATGTGTAGGGGCCGCTACCGTATTATGTAAGAACTCGTCTAATAGATCAAATAATTGTTTATGGGGAATTGTCGGCAAGTTTTACCGCAGCTGTGTGCGCTGAAAGGAAGGGGGATCGAATCGATGGCAAAATTTAAATATCTTAAACCGAGCACATTGCAGGAAGCATTGTGTTTTCTCAATGGGAATGAAAGTGACAAAAAAGTGATTTCTGGTGGCACAGACATAATGGTCCAGTTAAGAAATAATAAAATAGATCCCGAAATTATTATTGATATTTCAGAGATTGAAAATTTAAAAGGAATACACAGCAGAGATGGTTTTATTACAATTGGAGCAGCTACTACATTAACAGAAATTGCTGAAAGCGATATAGTGAAAAGGTATTGTCCCATTTTAGCTCAGGCAGCCGCTTCTGTGGGAGCGACACAGATACGAAATCGCGGTACTATAGGGGGTAATGTGTGTAATGCTTCCCCTGCGGCTGATACTATTCCTGCTTTAGTTGCTCTGGGCGCAGTAGCAACAGTAGTAAGTGTGGAACAGGAAAGAGAGGTGCTTTTGGAAGAGCTGTTTGTTGGGGTAGGTAAGACAGCAATAAACTCCAATGAGTTGCTAACGTTTATTTCTATTCCCCAACCTACCGAAAACAGTGCAGGGTCTTTCTTTAAACTTGGCAAAAGAAAGGCACAAGCCATATCTATTGTCAATGGTGCAGTGCAGATCGGGGTCAACGCTGCAGAGGGTAAGTTTACAGATGTGCATGTTGTTATGGGGTCGGTGGCACCTACTGTATTAAGGATCAGGGAAGCAGAAGAGAGTCTGATCGGCAGGAGCATCAACCGTCAAAACATAGAAAATGCGGCAGAGATAGTAAAGAATAAGATAAGCCCGATATCAGATGTGCGGGCCACAGCAGATTATAGAAAAGATGTCAGCGGCAATTTGTTTATAGAGGCTATGTCTGATTCTTTGGAGCAATTGGGTGTTGATGTTTCTTACCCAGGATGTTAACGAAACTTTCAGGTAAAAAGACCGTATTTGGACTGACCCTGGAAAGTCTCTAAGAGATGCCGAAGGGGCGAGCCTTTAGGTAGGTGAAACTCTCAGGTTTGGTACAGGGCATAGGGAGAAATTGTCTCCCTATGCCCTGTTTTTTTATATCGTATTTGGTAAAGGTATACGAAAGCCGGAATAAAAAGAAAGGGATGTGGGTTTGTGAAGAGGTGAAGTGGCTGCTAGAATTCCGGGCGGTTCCTACCATCGTCTTTTATAAGGGTGGAGAAAAGGTTTTTGAGTTTAGCAAAGCACTTTTCCATGTATGGTTTGCGATGATGGTAAACTGGGATGTGCTGGCCCGGTTTAGAGGGCATTTTATTAAAATGATAAATAAAATTATCAATCTGATAAATTTAATGAGTTTTTCTGAGAACGCAAGTTACGATAAGATTTTTATAAGGCATATGAATCTTGGTGTTTTCCTTACTATAAAAAGGTTTTTTGATTCAAAATGAGGTGATGGATAAAAACACTCATTGGTTAAAAGGAGTTGGCATCAATATTGCGACATTATGCTAGTAGATAACTTTAAAGATGTTTCAGGGGCTATTCTAAAAGATCCAAAGCGAAAGGAATGAGTGGATTGCGCTTAGAAGTTGGCAGTATTTTGATCAAGGATGTTCAATTTGGATCAAAAACAGAGGTCAATGATGGGGTTCTTTTTGTAAACAAAGATGAGCTTGCATCTATAGCAGGCGATGATGAGCACATAGCTTCAGTAGAGATTTATTTAGCAAAGCCCGGTGAGCAGACAAGGATCATACCGGTGAAGGATGTTATCGAACCGCGGGTCAAGGTTTCAGGAGATGGGGGGGTCTTCCCTGGCTTTATCAGCAAAGTAGATATGGTCGGTGAGGGGCAGACCCATGTCCTTAAAGGTGCAGCTGTAGTGACCACAGGCAAGATAGTCGGTTTTCAGGAGGGTGTGATCGATATGTCCGGCCTGGGGGCTGAGTATACACCTTTCTCCAAAACAATGAATGTTGTAGTAAAGGTTGAGCCTATTGAGGGGCTGCATCAGCATGAGCATGAGAGTGTAGTGAGATTAGCGGGATTCAGGGCAGCGGAGTATCTAGGCAAGGCAGGGCAAAACATAGAGCCCGACTCTGTTGATGTCTTTGAAACCAAGCCGCTGCTGGAACAGGTAAAAGAATACCCAGACCTGCCCAAAATTGCTTATGTCTATATGCTGCAGACCCAGGGCCTGCTCCATAACACCTATGTGTATGGAGTGGATGCCAAAGAGATCATACCGACACTTATTTATCCCACAGAGGTGATGGATGGTGCTGTGGTCAGCGGGAACTGCGTTTCCGCATGTGACAAAAACCCTACCTATGTCCATCAGAATAACCCTATCATACATGATTTATATGAACGGCATGGAAAAAATTTTAATTTTATTGGCTGTGTAATCACAAACGAAAATGTTACCTTATCTGATAAAGAGCGCTCCTCAGATATGACTGCCAAACTGGTGGAGTTCCTAGGTGCAGATGGTGTCATTATTTCCGAGGAGGGTTTTGGCAACCCAGATGCAGACCTGGTCATGAACTGCTCAAAGATTGAAAAAAGAGGGATCAAAACGGTTTTAATTACAGATGAGTACGCGGGGCGGGATGGTGCCTCCCAGTCTCTGGCGGATTCCACAGAGCATGGAGATGCTGTTATATCTGCTGGAAATGCCAATGAGATCATCAAGCTGCCTCCGATGAAAACCGTTATCGGATACCCGGAGGTTGCTGGTACTATAGCCGGTGGGTTTGCCGGCAGTTTGGGTGATGACGGTTCCATTATTGCAGAAATTCAAGTGATCACTGGTGCAACTAATGAATTAGGATTTGGCTATTTAACAGCTAGAGGAAGCTAACAAACACTATGAAAAAGGAAGGAGTTTTGGTAATGCTTAAAGGAAAGAAAGCAGCTATCCTTGGTGAACCAACATTTGCAGGTCCACTTGCAGGAGTCTCGTTGGGAATCAAAGCTTATCATATCTTTGAATTAAAGGAAGAGATAGCCCCCTCAAAAAGGGGGGATAAGAGGTGACATTTAAAGTTGTACACTATATAAATCAGTTTTATGCAGGAATCGGTGGTGAAGAAAAGGCTGACCACCGCCCCGAGGTTCGGGAGGGTATGGTTGGCCCTGGAATGGCTTTCCAGAGGGCTTTTGGTAAAGAAGCAGAGATAGCATCTACTGTCATTTGCGGTGACACTTATTTTAATGAAAACCTGGCGACCGCCACTTCAGAAATAATTGCCATGATCGAAAAGTATAGCCCTGATGTCGTTATCTGCGGCCCGGCGTTCAACGCCGGCCGCTACGGGGTGGCCTGTGGGGCAGTGGCTGAGGCTGTCAGTGACAGGCTGGGTGTTCCGGTTGTTTCAGGTATGTATCCGGAAAATCCCGGTGTGGATATGTATAGAAAGTATGCCTATATCATAGAAACCGCCAATTCAGCGGTAGGAATGAGAAAAGCAGTGAAGCCTATGGCAAAACTGGCCTTAAGGCTTGCGCGCAGTGAAAAAATCGGCTCTCCTAAAGAGGAAGGCTATATCCCTATGGGCATCCGCAAGAACATGTTCACTGACGAGCGAGGCTCCAAGCGAGCTGTGAAAATGCTGGTCAAAAAACTTAAAGGTGAGGAGTACATTACTGAGTATCCGATGCCGGTATTTGACCGTGTATCACCAAGTGCAGCGATCAAAGATATCACAAAAGCAAAAATTGCTATTGTTTCTTCGGGCGGTCCAGTCCCCAAGGGGAATCCGGACCATATCGAGTCCTCCAGTGCCTCCAAATACGGCAGGTACAGCCTGCAGGATATCGATGATTTGAACTCCGAAAACAGTGAAACAGCCCACGGTGGATATGATCCTGTCTATGCCAATAATGACCTGGATAGGGTTATTCCGGTGGATGTTCTCAAAGAGATGGAGAAGGCTGGTGACATTGGTTCACTGCATGAATACTGGTATTCCACAGTGGGCAACGGCACATCTGTGGCCAACTCCAAAAAATACGCTGCTGAGATAGCAGAGGACCTGCATGCCCATGGGGTGAATGCGGTTATCCTGACTTCCACCTGAGGGACCTGTACTCGTTGCGGTGCAACGATGGTCAAAGAGATCGAGAAAACTGGTCTGCCTGTAGTTCATATGTGTACAGTTGTGCCTATTTCCTTGACTGTTGGCGCTAACAGGATCGTTCCCACGGTTGCTATACCACATCCGCTGGGGGATCCTTCCTTAAGTGAGGATGAAGAGAAAAAGCTGCGCAGGAAGCTGGTAGAGAAAGCATTACAGTCACTGCAGACAGAGATTGATGCGCAGACAGTATTTGATTAATCAAATATTATATCTGGAGGTATGACAGTAATGGGTCTTAAACGAACACCCCTTTTCTCCATGCATCAGAAATACCAGGGGAAGCTCATAGATTTCGGGGGCTGGGAGCTCCCTGTGGAGTATCAGGGGATTATTGCTGAACACAAAATGGTGCGCAGTAAAGCCGGGATATTTGATGTTTCTCACATGGGGGAGGTTGAGGTAACAGGAGAACGTTCATTAGAATTTCTCAACACCCTGCTCACCAACGATTTCACAGATATGACAGAGGGACAGATTCGTTATTCGCCGATGTGCTATGAGCATGGTGGAGTTGTCGATGATTTAATGGTCTGCAAGCTTTCTCCCATACACTACTTTCTCGTTATCAATGCCGCTAATACCCAAAAAGATCTCGCCTGGATGGAGAAACAGGCCTTCCCTGAGGGGGTTACCATTACAAATGTTTCCGATCGTTATGCAGAAATCGCCCTGCAGGGGCCGCTATCTCAGGAAATCCTGCAGCCCCTTTGTGATGCAGATCTTGCAACTATCAAGTACTACTACTTTTTGCCCAGTGTAAAAATAGCCGGAATCGATTGTCTTCTTTCCCGGACTGGCTATACCGGGGAGGATGGCTTTGAAATCTATATGCCCCCCGAAGCCGCCGCAACTATCTGGGAGACCATTCTTCAAGAGGGCGGAGATAGGGTTGCTCTCTGTGGATTAGGAGCACGGGATACCCTGCGCTTCGAAGCGGGACTGCCCCTTTATGGCCATGAAATGGATGAGGATATTACTCCACTAGAGGCAGGTTTTGGCCGCTTTGTAAAACTGGAAAAGCCATCCTTCATCGGCAAAGAGGCTCTGTCTGAACAGAAGGAAAAAGGCCTTGAGCGGAAGCTGATAGAGTTCGAAATATTGGGTCGCGGGATCCCTAGAGCCGACTATGAGGTACAAAAAGACGGTGTCAGAGTTGGTCATGTGACGAGCGGTGGCTATCAACCTACATTAGAAAAGAGTCTTGGTTCATGTTTGATCAAAAGTGAGTTTGCGGTACCGGGTAATGAGATCGAGATCATTATTCGCAATAAACCGGTCAAGGGACGTACAGGAAAAGGGCTTTTCTACAGGAGAAATAAAAAATAATTATTAATCTAGTAATGAAAGGACGAGTGATCGCTGATGGCAACAGAAATCAAGGAAGGCCTTTATTATTCTGATGAGCACGAATGGGTGCGTGTCGATGAAGATAATGCTAATATCGGAATTACAGATTATGCTCAGCACCAACTGGGGGATATTGTATTTGTAGAGCTTCCTGATCTCGACAGTGAGTTTGATGCCGAGGAGAGTATAGGTGTTATCGAGTCTGTGAAAGCGGTATCAGATATGCATACCCCGGTTTCCGGGACGGTAACTGCTGTCAATGAAGGGTTGGACGATGTTCCTGAATCACTTAATAGTAACCCTTATGAAGAACACATTGTAGTCATTAAGATGAGTGATAGAAGTGAACTGGATAAGTTGATGAATGCTAAGGAATACGCTGACTTTTGTGAAAAAGAGGAATAGGGAGGGAAGCTTGATGGCTTATACACCCAATCCTCCCCAGGTTGTCCGGGAAATGCTGGGCTCCATGGGCTTGCGGGATATCAATGAACTGTTTATTGATATCCCAGAGGAACTGCATCTAAATCGAGAATTAGATCTAGGTGAATCCTTGTCAGAACTAGAACTGCGCAAGAAAATGAATGAGCTGGCTAGGAAGAATGTGTCAATAGATGACTGTCCTTGTTTTCTTGGAGCGGGGGCATATGATCACTATATCCCTGCTGTTGTGGAGCATGTTCTATCAAGATCCGAGTTTGTTACAGCCTATACTCCCTATCAGGCAGAATTGAGTCAGGGCGTTCTGCAGAGTATCTTTGAATATCAGAGCATGATTTGCAGTTTGACAGGGATGGAAGTGTGCAATGCCTCTATGCTTGACGGGGGGAGTTCGCTGGCTGAGGCCTGTTCACTGGCTGTTGATGCCACTAGGAGAAAGAAGATTCTGGCTGCTGGTACCATTAACCCCCGGTATTTGAAAGTACTGCACACCTATGCCCACGGCAAAGGGATCGAAGTGGCCACCATTCCTGATCATGACGGCCTTTTCGATGCAGATGAAATGATCAAAATGATAGATAAAGATACTGCTGCAGCAGTTATTCAATTTCCTAATTTTTATGGTTTTCTAGAGCCGGAAATCGAAAAAATAGAGGCTGCAGTACATAAAGTAAAAGGCCTTTTGATTATAGCTGTAGACCCCATTTCACTGGGAATTCTTAAATCCCCGGCTGACTGGGGTGCTGACATAGCTGTTGGAGAGGGGCAATCCCTGGGGAATCCGTTGAGTTTCGGTGGCCCCTACCTGGGTTTCTTTGCTGCAAACAAGAAGCTGATGCGCCGTGTGCCGGGGCGTCTTGTTGGTGAAACTAAGGATCTGGACGGTAAGAGGGCTTTTGTACTCACTCTGCAGGCCCGTGAGCAGCATATCAGGAGGGAAAAAGCTTCTTCTAACATCTGCTCCAATGAAGCCTTATGTGCCCTGGCTGCTGCTGTTTACCTGTCCATAGTGGGACCTAAGGGCCTGCGGTCTATTGCTGTCAGGTGCCATGAGCTGGCCTGTTATGCTCGGAGCCGCCTGCAGGATGCGGGTTTCTCCCTGTACCAAGTGCCCTTTTTTAAGGAGTTTCCAGTGCGGCTGTCAGATCCCCTTGCTGCCAACAGTGCTTTGTTGAAGGAAGGGATCATTGGGGGTTATGAATTGGGGGATGCTCTCCTTTTTGCATTTACGGAAAAGAGGACGAAGAAAGAGATCGACAAAATGGTAGATGTTTTGAAGGGGGTGCAGGCATGAGTAAGCTCATTTTTGAAAGAAGTGTTCCAGGAAGCAGTGCTTTTTCCCTCCCGGAAGGGGATGTGCCTTCAGTAGAGCTTCAAGATTCACTGCAAGGATTTCTGAGAGAAAGCGATCCTCCTCTGCCAGAGGTGAGTGAGGTGGAGGTAGTGCGCCACTTTACAGAGCTATCTACAAAGGCCTTTGGTGTGGACAGCGGGATGTACCCCCTGGGATCCTGTACAATGAAGTATAATCCCAAGATCAATGAATGGGCAGCACGGCTGCCGGGCATTGCCGGCCTGCATCCAGATCAGCCAGAGGAGACAGTACAGGGTGCCCTCGAGTTGATGTATGAGTTGGAGCAGATGCTCTGTGAGATAACCGGAATGAACCGGTATACTCTCCAACCTGCATCAGGTGCTCATGGGGAGATGACCGGTGCCTCCCTGATTAAGGCCTATCATGAGCAGCGCCAGGATTTCCGGCGCAAAAAGATGGTTGTACCTGACTCGTCCCATGGGACCAATCCAGCCACTGCTCATATGCTGGGTTTTGAGCTGGTCGAAGTGAGGTCCAATGAACGCGGCCTAGTGGATGTGGATGACCTGTGTTCTTTGATGAGCGATGAGATCGCCGGTTTGATGTTGACAAATCCAAATACCCTTGGGCTTTTTGAAGAGGAGATCCTGGAGATATCAAAGGTTGTACATGAAGCTGGAGGGCTCCTTTATTACGATGGAGCTAACCTTAATGCCGTAATGGGCGTAGCCCGCCCCGGAGATATGGGTTTCGATATTGTTCACCTCAATTTACATAAAACCTTCGGTACCCCTCATGGTGGAGGAGGACCGGGAGCAGGGCCAGTTGGTGTCAAGGAGTTTTTGGTGGATCTTCTTCCTATTCCACTGGTGGGTAAAAAGGATGGACAGTATTGCCTTGATTATGACGTACCGCATAGCATTGGGAAGGTGCAGTCCTTCTACGGTAACTTTGGGGTGATGGCTAAGGCCTATGCCTATATCAAAGCGTTGGGAGGAAAGGGCATCCGGGAGGCTTGTAGGCATGCGGTACTCAATGCCAATTATCTCCGCCACAATCTCAGTGATTTTTATGAGATAACCTACGATAGGCTGTGTAAGCATGAGTTTGTGGCTTCAGCTGTCAGGCAGAAAAAGGAATGTGGGGTAACGGCACTTGATGTGGCCAAGCGCCTCATTGATTATGGTTATCATCCGCCGACCATCTACTTCCCGCTTATTGTAGATGAGGGATTGATGATTGAGCCTACAGAAACCGAAACTAAAGAGCGTTTGGATGGGTTTATCGAGGCGATGCAGGAGATTGCCAAGGAAGCCAAAGAGAATCCTGAACTGGTCAAGGAAGCTCCAACGAATGCACCAATCCGCAGGGTTGATGAGGTAACTGCGGCACGCCGCCCCATTCTCAAATGGAAGTAAGCGGAGATGATGTGGGGACGGTTTCAGAAACCGTTCCCTAATTGGTTTAAGGAGGAAATTGAGATGAAAGATCTTGTAGTAATTGGGGGAGGGCCTGGAGGGTATGTTGCTGCCATCAGGGCGAGCCAGTTAGGAATGGATGTTACCCTGGTGGAAAAGGATGCCCTGGGAGGTACCTGTTTAAACAGGGGGTGTATCCCGACAAAGGCCTATTACCAGAATGCTTCTGTTTTGCGAACTTTAGGACGACTTCGGGAATTCAATGCTGCGGCGGATAACATTGCTTTTGATATGGCCGGGGCACATAAAAGAAAGAACCAGATCGTATCTGGATTAGTGACTGGAATCGAGAAACTCTTAGACACAAATAGGGTGGATGTGGCTGCTGGTGAGGCCTTGATAGCTGGCCCAGATAGTGTGATGGTAGATGGTAAGGAAATTAAGACTAAGAGGGTTCTCCTAGCAACGGGATCCTGTTCTGCTAAACCACCTTTCCCTGGGGCAGGGTTGTCCGGTGTGATCACTAGTGATGAAATACTGGAACTGACCGCGGTGCCACCACGCCTGGCGATCATCGGCGGTGGGGTGATCGGCCTGGAATTTGCCTGTATTTTTCATGCCTTCGGGAGCCAGGTCACTGTTTTTGAATTCCAGCCAGGCATTCTCGGCAGCATGGACAGGGAAATTGTAAAAAGAATGGGTGTTTATCTTAAAAAACAGAAGATCAAAGTGATAGCCGGAACAGAAGTAAAAGGTATTGACGAGACAGAAGATGGCTTAGCAGTTACAGCTGTAGGCAAAAAGGGTGAGGTCAACTATACAGCTGATAAAGTTTTGGTAGCGACAGGGCGCAGGCCCTGTATCCAGGGGATCGGTTTAGAAGAAATAGGGGTTGCTTGTAATAATGGCTTTATTACAGTGAATGAGGATTTTGAAACGAGTGTAAAGGGCGTTTATGCCATCGGTGATGTTATCGGCGGCCCGATGCTTGCCCATTTAGCCTCTGCCGAAGGGACTGCTGCTGTGGAAAGGATGGCTGGGCTTGAAAGCCATGTGGACTATGAAGCCGTACCCTCTTGTATCTTTACCTTTCCGGAGATCGCAGCTGTAGGTCTCACTGAAGAGGAGATGGAAACCCGAGGGCTCGATACCAAGATCGGAAAGTTTCCGTTTATAGCAAATGGCAAGGCAGCAGCTATGGGGGAAAAGGACGGGTTTGTAAAGGTAATCGCAGATACTGATCATGTAATCCGTGGGATCCATATAGTTGGGCCGCATGCCAGTGACCTGATTCAGGAGGCTGCTGTTATAGTCAGGAACAGGATGCAGCTTGATGATGTGATCAACACTATTCATCCCCATCCCACACTAGGAGAGGCTTTGTATGAAGCGGTTCTTGATGCTGCCGGCAGGGCTGTTCATCTTGTTTCCAGGCCTTGAGGTGATAGGAGGTTTCTATGATGTTCTATATTGTCAATCATTCAAATGATCCTTATTTTAATATGGCAGTAGAAGAGTATCTCTTATATGAGTTAGATTTAGGGGAGCAATATCTTATGCTTTGGCAGAATAAACCGACTGTTGTTGTCGGCCGCAACCAGAACACCTGGGATGAGGTGAACCTGGAGTTTATCAAAGAGCATAATGTGGCTGTAGTCAGGAGGCTTACCGGTGGAGGGGCGGTTTATCACGATCAGGGGAATCTGAACTTCACATTTGTTTCCAAAAACCAAAGATGTGGCGATTACGATTTCGAAAGCTTTATGGCTCCGATTGTTAACGCACTCAAGAGAATGGGGTTGGCAGCAGCCATTGATGGGAGGAATGACATCACCATTGACGGCAAAAAAGTGTCCGGCAATTCCCAATACCGACAGAAGGATAGCGTTATCCACCACGGCACACTTCTCTTTGATGTAAACCTGGATAATCTGGAGAACTCTCTAAAAGTTAGCCACGAAAAGTTGGCTAAAAGAGGTGTATCCTCTGTGCGAAGCAGAGTCACCAATATAAGGGAAATCTTTCCCTCTCCTCTGAAAATGGATGAGTTTAAGAGCCTGATCAAAGAAGCATTGATGTTGGCTTTTGGCGGTGAGCAGGGGGAACACTGCCTGACACCTGCTGATCTGCGGCGAATTGAGGAACTCAAGAGGGAAAAATATGAGACATGGAAATGGAATTTTGGACTCTCTCCATCATACAACATCAAAAGAAGCGGATTATTTCCCTGGGGGAAGCTGGAGATACTCCTTGATGTGCGGGATGGGGTGATCAATGAGTGTCACATCTACGGCGACTTTTTTGGTAGGGATGATCTCGTGGTGTTAGATAAGTCACTGGAGAACGTACCCTTCCAGGAAGAAGCCATCAGGAGTGCCTTAAAAAGTATTGAACCAGAAAAATATATTCCAGGCTTGAGCAGGGAAGTATTATGTGGTTTATTGTTTAAATAGATCCACTGGAGTCTGCTGCCAGACGATATTTTGAACCATTTCCCTTTTCCATATTTGGCAGATGCTGCAGACCACTTGATAACCCTGGATCTTGAAAACGCCGATTTCCCATGTACTGTTCTTACACACGGTGGGATGGTTGATGAGCTGAAAAACTGACCAAGAAAAACCGTGAGGCCTCCGAAGCGGTGATGTAGCTTATCCTGGAAATTACAAAGGAACCTCAAAGCCGGGAAGAAATTGCATCTATACTTATCAGGAAACACAGCTTGCCTTTGAGTACTACTCAGTACTACTTCATACATACTACAACCTCTGTTTTTCTTTCATATTTGAACAGTAAACAAACGACAACCAACCATCGGTGTTGTTTTATTCAGCTGTTATCTATGTTATTTATATTTCCGTTATGTGTGATAAAGCGTAACGGATAGGGCTTCGTAAGCAAACAACTTGATTGAAGGAGGAGCAGACCTTGTTGAACTATGTATTAATAAAAGGAGCAGGGGATTTAGCCAGTGGAGTTGTCTTAACACTGGTTAAAGAAGCATAAAGGGGTATGATAAACAAGCCTTTTCTTTATTCGAAATTAATAAGGCAAAGGTATAGTTCTTGTAAATACAACACAAAGGGTGTGTTCTGTTAATTCTAGAATAAGTCTATTGAACAATGGCAATGTTATTATTGTCTACGGTATGTTTTTTATTAGCAGTATAGGCCAAGCATTTGATTTTTAAAAGGTTTTTACGGAAAGGAGGTTGTTCAGCGTGGTTTTGCACCCTCGGTATTATAATGGTAGTAAAAGCTCTATTAGCGCGGAACCCTTCGCCTTCTGATGACGAATTCCGTGATGCTAGAAGGGTGCATTTATTTCGGTGTACTGGTTATGACAGCAAGTAGAAGTCATTTAGTATGCTACTGCAATGCAAACAGAACAAGAGAGTAGACAACACAACATGAGGAGGAGAAATAATGGTTGACAAGGATATTTTGCAGCATATATGCACTGCGATTGAAACCCCAGATCCAGATGAGACAGTAAAAGCTGTAGAAAAGGCCGTAGACTTTGGCGTCGCTCCTTTAGAAATTGTAGGCGCCTTGACCGATGGCATTACAACACTTGGAGATAAGTTTGAGCGGATGGAGTGCTTTTTACCAGAACTGATACTTGGTGCCGATGCCATGGATGTTTCCATGAAGCTGCTCAAACCGAAGATGGAAGAGCTGAATCTAGAGACTGGTCCAGCAGGAACCGTGGTGATATCAAATATCCAAGGGGACATTCATGACATCGGGCGAGATATTGTGGTGACCATGCTGCGTGTTGCAGGCTATCAAGTGGAAGATATGGGCCATGATGTCAAACCGAATCTGATGATTGATAAAGCCTTAGAGTGTGACGCAGATATTATCGCTGTGTCAACCCTATTAACTACCTCTTTGCCGTTTGCCAGAGAAGTGTTGCGTTTATTGGATGCTCGTGGCCTTAGTGGCAAATTCAAGGTCGTCATGGGCGGTGGCGCAGTAACACCAGAATACTGCGAAGAAATTGGTGCTGGCTATGGAGATAATGCAGCAGCGGCGGTAAAGCTTGTCAAAGAATTAATAGATGGTGGTGATAGCAAATGAGAAGCAATATCTTTGAATATATAAGAAGAGCACAAAATGGCACTTACATGGATGAAAATGACTTTAACATGAAGCTGTTCCGAACATGCTCCAAACTAGTCAAAGAATACGATATTAAATTCGATAAAGAAAAGATAGTAGTGGGCGACGAAGCGATGGCCGATAGGCTATTTAAGGCATCATTGGACCTGTGTTTGGAAATGGGTATGTTCTGTGTTGATACCAACAGAATAATTGAATTTACAATGGAAGAGCTTCAAACTGCGTTAATGCTTGCACCGCAAGAAATGATTCTTGGCGAAGGCAAGGATATTCGGGTAATGCGTGCTAGGAAGTTCGATGATGGATATCGGATGACCGTTTGCGGCGGCTGCCCCGGTACCCCACTTCCAGAAGAACTCTTTCTGCCGATTATGATGTCCTATGCGAAAGAACCCTTGCTCGACATAATAATTCCTGGCAGTTTAGTCACTGTAGATGGCATGGGAGTAGAAACAGGGGGGCCATTGGAGATAAGGGCCTGCCGACAAGAAATGATGTGGATGCGGGAAGCATTAGAGCGTGCAGGTAGACCAGGGACCCACATTTATGCCGCAGGAGAGAGCAGTGCTACTGAATTAGGTACACTGGCTATTTGTAACCCACGCTACATGAGGATCAGTGATTCACATATGATTCCTGTCCTTTCAGAACTAAAGACTGATAAGATCAGGCTATCCCGTGTCATGACCGGATACGAATACCCGGCATTTACAACCAGCCTCATAGACCCCATTATCGGCGGATTCGGTGGTGGCCCTGAGGGAGCAGCCTTAGTACAGGCGGCTGCAATGATTATGTCAACAACTGTCTATGGAGTGGACATGCACTGTCTCCATCCAATTCATAACAAGTACATCTCTGGCAGCACAAAAGAAGGCTTGTGGGTAGATAGCATAACAGGCAGAGCTTTTGCTCAGAACGCGCCATTAGCATCTCTTGCAGACGCTTGGACGACTGCCGGTGCTGGAACTGAAGAAATATTGTATGAGACTGCGGCCTTAGCCATTACCCAAGAAATGAGTGCTTTACATACAGACTCATTGGGTGCGACAAACGGAGTTTACCCCAACTGCAGTGGACTAGAGTCGAGATTCTTTGCAGAAGTAACACTGGCTGCATTTAACCAAAAGCTGACTGTGGACGAAGCCAATGAACTTGTGCTGAGACTCTTTAAGAAGTATGAGCACGGTTTTGAGAATCCGGATCTCGGTTTACCATTCCCAGAGGTTTATGATATCAAGACAATTGAACCTAAAAAAGAATGGAATGACACATACAAACGAGTCAAGGATGACATAGCGGCGATGGGGTTGAACTTTGCATTCTAGGATAGTATAATCAGATTATTGAAGAGAGGCTTGCCCTTTTGCTATAAAGTGAAAGGGCAAGCCTATAATTACACCTTGTAATTGCGGAATGAAACACTTGATGCTGGTTGTTAGCTCTTTGACAGGGAGGAGATGGTTGCTATCTCAACTCAAAACATTGTTGCTAGTGAATTCGGGGTACCTTTGGAAAAGATCATCGATTTGCCAATATTCAGCCAGTGTGAAGTTAGTGCAGGTAAGTCAGGATTGGGCCGTATCGTTTCGGGAGTTAATATTATGGAAGTACCTGATATTAGTGAATGGGTCACATCTGGCCAGTTACTGATTACTGCAGGATATGCGATCCGTGATAATGATAGTGCCCAAAAATCTCTGATCGCTTTATTGGCTCAAAAAGGTTTAGCAGGGCTCTGTATAAAGACTAAGCGCTATCTTGAAGAGATACCCTCAACAATGCTGACGCAAGCAGATCTATATAACTTTCCTATAATTGAGTTATCGAAGGATATTAATTTTGCTGATTTAATTCATGATGTATTGAGCGCCATCCTATCTGAACAAACAGCATATTTAACGAAAATGCTTGATATCCACAGCAGATTAATGAAGATCATGATCGATGGCGGTGGATTAGAAAAAATTGTAGATACGATAGCCTCTTTAATAGATAACCCTGTCTTTATTTTCGATGGAATTAATAATCGTTATGTATCTAGTATGGATATGGAGTTTGAGGGTAATAAAGACCCCATATTTGAATTTATGATGAAAGGGAAGAAAACAGGCAAGATTATTTCTAACCCATTTAACGGACGTATTAATTTGAAAATCAATGGTAGTGATGAGTGCTGTTTTATTATGCCTATCATGGTATCCAGTGAATGTTATGGTTCAGTAATTATTTGGGAAAGAGATTGCAGCCTTACCAGTAATGATGCCTATGTAATCGAAAAGTTATCCATAGCGACAGCCTTGGAGATAGCTAGAGAACGTTCCTTAAGACAAGTGGAGTACAGGTATTCTAATGAATACTTACTCCATCTTCTGACCGGACATATTGAAGACGAAATAATAGAGGTTGAGCAGGCATCTAAATTTGGTTGGGATCTTAATAAAAACTATGTAGTCGCAGTTATTTGGCTATCGGATTTACGCGACAATAAGCGGCAGTTTCTAAGCCAAGAAATGATGAGCCATCTCCTCGGGAAGCTGCCTCGCATTTTGAAGGAGCGAGGGTATGACAGCTTAGTTGGCAGCAAAGGTGACTACATCATTGTCTTATTGGATGTGGAAGAGGTTAAGGACGAATCGATAAGGCAAGTTAATAATGCGGCTAAGCTTAAATTAGAGGTAGTGTTGGAGTTCTTGAAGCGGGAGTATAATAAATGTGATATTCATATAGGTTTAGGGAGTTTTCATCAGGGGATTAAAGGATTGCAGACCAGTTATCAAGAAGCAAAACAAGCAATTCAGATAGGTGAAAAAACACCTAATTTCAAGGAGATTGTTTCTTTTTATGATTTGGGAATTTACCGTTTGATATATTCGGAAAATCGTGATAAGGAAACCCGGGTTTATTTAGAGGAAACGTTGGGTAAGTTAATTAAATATGATCGTGAAAAAAACACAGAACTTATTCGTACATTACAAGCCTATTTTGAGTGCCATGGTAATTTAAAAAAGGTGTCAGAGATATTGTTTACACATTATAATACGATACTTTATCGAATGGAGCGCATTCAAAAGATAAGTGGTTATGATCTCGATTGTCCTGAAGATCGTTTTAACTTGGAGGTAGCTCTCAAGATATTGTAGGACAGATAAAATAAGAATAATAGAGGAGGATTTTTTATGTCAGCCGTTGTAAAAGCAATTCAGGATAGGAGGAGTATCAGGGCTTACACTACCAAAAAAGTCGAGGAGGAGAAGCTTAATCAGGTCTTGGAAGCTGGAAGAATGGCTCCTACTGCAAACAATCTACAAAACATAAGGTTTATCGTTGTAAAAGACCAGGAAACAAGGAACAAAATGGTGGATTTTGCGGGAGCACAAGGCTTTTTAAAGGATGCCCCAGTTGTTTTAGTCGGTTTTGGCGAACCGGGTGATCCAATGCGCTGTGGAGAGCAGGCATACACAGTAGACGTTTCTATTACCTTGTCTTATATGATGTTAACCGCTACTGAGCTTGGATTAGGGACATGCTGGTTAGCCAACTTTGATGAAAGTAAGATTAAGGAAATATTGAATATACCGTCTAATATGCAAGTGGTGGCAATGAGCCCTCTCGGTTATGCCGCTGAATCTCCTGAACAAAGGTCCAGAAAATCCCTTGAGCAAATTGTGTCCTTTGATAAATATTCAGACTAGATTTGGTAAGCGTATGTTTCGATTAAACTAATTATGTTAATAAATAATAATCCCCTCTATACATGCTGTATGAGGGGATTATTAACGGATTCGAATAACAGTGATAACTA
>DIQC01000033.1 GCA_002426495.1 Thermacetogenium sp. UBA5472 | reverse complement strand
GATGTGCTTATTCTTTAATCACCATTTACCGCATATAAAAAAGAGAGCATGTTCATTTGAGGATGGGATTAAAGAATAAGCACATCTTCTATTGTGCCGTTATGTGTCAAGACCCCCATCCCCCTGTCACATGTACCCTTTTGTCCTTTGAGTGACAATTAAGGAACGTCCCCTTTTGTCCTTCTTTCTTGTCAAAGCAAAACGGCCAGGATAACCATATTGGATCCTAGCCGTTCTTATTTTGGAACTTCTTTTAGACGGACACCTGCCAAACCGAAACTGTCCTACCCAGAGAGTAAATTACTCAAGCCTGACTCAAGAGAACTGATTTGCTATCCTTTGTTTACTCTATCGATGGTAGCACTCACTGCCTCATATACACCTGGGAATGAACTTAAATTCAGACCCTGAGTTAAAGAGGGAATAAAGTACTTCTTACCATTTTTACAAGCTTTCTCTACTTCTCTATCAACAATTTCTTGTGTCCATTCTGGGAAGTCAACAACACCACTGTCGATTCCCCCCATAAAGCTGATTTGTCCACCATATTTCTTGATAAGCTCAGCAGGGTTATTGGTTGTCATGCATCCCTGCCAGATATCTATTCCCATTTCGATCATGGAAGGAACCAGATTGGCTGCATAGCAGTCACAGTGATGCACGACTAATTCGACACCGTTTTCTTTATAGTATCCGTATATCTTCTTGTATGCTGGTTCATAGAATTCTTTAAACGTCTCCGGAGACATAAAAGAGTTTCTTTGTGTTCCCCAATCATCATGATGGAAAAGAGCATCAGGATGGATATGCTCGATTACTTCTTTGGCAAAGGCTAATTCATATTCAGTAATAAAATCAATGAGCTCATGCATACATTCAGGCTCTTCATAGAAAGCCATCAGGGCATTTTCCATACCTAAAAGGTTGTGACACATTTCAAAGACACCGGCAAAATAAGGGGTTGTTACAAATTGCTCGTTACGGTCGACGGAATTGGCATGTTTTATAGCGGGAGCCCAATCTTCATCAGAGAATTTTACAGAGGGTGCTTTAACGTATTTTTTCCATTCTGTTATATCTTTGATTACTGTGTGTTCACCATGAACAGGCATCTGGCCAATATGTCCTTCTGGCCAGATGTAGTGTACGCCCCAGTTATTCTTTCTCTCCGTACCAGGTTCTAAAAAACAATCCTTTACTAGTGGAACTTCCATGATAATGTCCATAAATTCGTACTGATTTACGAATCGATCCGGTTTACCACCTTTAATAGTTTCCAATAAGTTTTGCCTTTTTGTTAACACTGATCGATCCCTCCTTATCTATTGGTTTAGTTTACGCTACTAGCTCTTTTGCTTTAACAGCAGCGCTTCCTGCATCTTTAGCAAATCCATCTGCTCCGATTTCAGCAGCATATTCCGCTGTTATAGGTGCACCACCGACGATAACTTTTACTCCCAAACCACTATCCTTGATTATTTTAACTGTTTCTTCCATTTTGGGTAATGTTGTTGTAAGAAGGCCTGAAAGAGCAACTATTTTAACATTATTATTTTCTTTAGCTGCATTTAAGAATTTTTCTGGTGAAACATCAACACCCATATCAACTATGTCAAAACCATTACCTTCAAGCATCATAGCAACCAGGTTTTTACCGATGTCATGCAAGTCGCCTTCAACTGTACCTATGACACATGTGCCCAATGCAGATGCGCTGTCACCTGCAAGATGCGGTTTAAGCACATCTACACCTAGTGACATTGCTTTTGCTGAAATAAGCATCTCAGGTACGAAAATCTCATCTGCGGAAAATTTGTCACCAACTACACTCATTGCGTCGATCATTGACTGCAGAATATCTTCTGCGCCATTTCCTTCATCAAGAGCTTTCTGTACCAGACCAGCGATCAGCTTTGTTTTACCCTCTTCCACCATAACTCTGACTTCTTGAACCGTTGACAATTTGATTCCTCCTTTTTATGTAAATATTTTATTAACAACCTTTTTTTGTTTACTTTTAATTTTATTTCTAGTAATTTAATAACAATGTAATAATATAGGTAAATTCAGATAAGCGAGTGTTTAGATTAAAGCTAGTGTTTAGATTATCTAATGGCAGATTTAAAGTGTGAGTGACATTTGGTAGGTATATAAGAGTATATACCTATATATACAGGATGTTCTCATGTTTGTCAATAGGCAAAGTTAAATTATGGGGAGTAGCAATAATATGATTGAAACAATAAATTTTAATTATGAGTTGCATTGTCCCCTATAGCTCTGAGATAATAGTAATCGGATGTGATAACGAATGCCAAAGATTGAACTAATTGCTACAGCAACATTTGGACTGGAAGCGATAGTTGCCCGTGAGGTGCGCCAACTAGGTTATGATGCAGAAGTTGAAAACGCCAGAGTAATCTTTCAAGGGGATCAGCAGGCCATCTGCCGCTCAAATCTCTGGCTGCGCTCTGCCGATCGGGTATTGATCAGGGTTGGTGAGTTTACTGCTCTCACCTTTGATGAACTATTTGAGAAAACCAAGGCTCTCCCCTGGGCGGATTGGCTTCCGGAAAACGCCAACTTTCCTGTTGAAGGGAAATCGGTTAAATCAACGCTGTTCAGTGTCTCTGACTGTCAAGCCATCGTCAAGAAAGCGATCGTTGAAAGCATGAAAAAGAAGTACCACCACCGCAAGTGGTTTGAAGAGGACGGCCCGTGCTATACCATTGAAATATCCTTACTAAAAGATGTGGCCACACTGACTATCGATACCAGCGGTACTGGTCTTCATAAACGCGGCTACCGTAAACTGAGCACATCTGCTCCTCTCAAAGAAACCCTGGCTGCCGCTATAATCAACCTCAGTTTCTGGAATCCTGAACGCATACTTTTAGATCCCTTCTGCGGCTCAGGAACGATACCGATTGAGGCTGCACTTATTGGGCTCAATGCAGCACCAGGCCTACACAGGGAATTCGCTGCAGAGAGTTGGCCTAATATCTCTAAGCAATTATGGATAGATGCGCGACAGGAAGCTGAGGATCTAATGCGCCGCGACCTTGAACTCCAGATTAGGGGTACAGATATAAATCCAAAAGTGATGAGTATCGCCCGTTACCATGCCAAATTAGCGGGTGTCAATGATTTTGTATCATTTCAGCAGATGCCTCTGTCTGAACTGCAGACTAAAAGAAAATACGGGTGTCTGATCTGTAACCCACCATATGGCGAAAGATTGGATAACACCGAGGAAGTAGAGCAGCTTTACAGTCAGATGGGACAGGTTTTCAAACCAATGGATGCCTGGTCTTTCTATGTACTCACTTCCCATCCAAACTTTGAAAGGATATTTGGCAAGCGAGCCGATCGCAGACGCAAGCTCTACAATGGCAGGATCGAATGTCAATACTACCAGTTTTACGGACCCCGCCCCCCTAAAGGTTTCATTAATATAATAAATTGAATTAATGAAATTGACATAACTGTGTTATTGGATATAATGTCTGTTGACTCCATGTAGGGGGCTAGCCAAGGGGACTGTCCCTATGGCTGACATTTATTGAATTATGGAGAGGGCTATTCGATGTTGAAACATTACAGAGTAAAGAAAAACCTGGTCAAAATTAAAAATATGCTATTGCCATTTCTCTCAAAAGTGCTGACTATTGCCATCGGCTCTTTTTTATTAGCGGCGTCATACAATACGCTGGTGGTTCCCTATGGCTTATTATCTGGAGGACTTTCCGGAATTGCGCTGATCGGCGATTATTTGCTCAACATTCCGCTTCCGATCGGTATTCTTATCTTAAATATCCCTGTATTTATTTTGGGTTTAAGGGAACTAAACATCTCATTTATGCTCTATAGTTTACTGGGCACACTAGCTTTAGCGGCAGCCTTACCCCTTACCAAGCCTTATCTACCCGTTCCTGAACTTGATATATTTCTTGCCGCTATTTTCTCCGGAGTCATCGGTGGATTCGGCGGCGGTATTATTTTACGCTCCGGAACATCGGGCGGAGGTGCTGATATAATAGCTATCATTGCTAAGAAAAAGTGGAACATCTCTGTAGGAGCTTGTTCCTTCTACTTTAATGTAATTGTCATCCTGATGTCATTGTATTTCTTTGAACTGAAGATTGCTCTATATACTGTTATCAGCATGTGGGTATCGGGATGGATAATTGATAAAGTGCTCAAGGGGCTGAGTAATTATAAGTCTGTAACGATCATTTCTGATGAAAACGAAAAGATCGCTGAACTGATCTTGAAGCAACTCCATCGGGGTGTTACTCTGCTGGATGGGCATGGTGGTTATACAAAAGAATCAAAAATGGTTATCAGCTGTGTGGTCAATAATTACGAAATGCCTAGATTAAAAGAGATAGTTTTAGATTTGGACCCCTATGCGTTTATGTTCATCTCCGATACTGCTGAGGTTTCCGGGAAAGGGTTTCCTGTTCCCAAGTAACTCTCAGTGTTGAAGCGGTTATTGCTGCTGGCACCCCTTCTTATCGATGAGAGCCTTTTTTTGCTTACGTGTCATCTTTTTGATGTGGTATTCTCTTTTTGCCGCCTCGCTTTTGGTGGCCAATTCCTCAGTATAAACCAGCTCTAGTGGCCCCCGGCCTCGGGTGTACTTGGCCCCCCTACCCTCTCTATGCGCAGTCAATCTAGCATCAATATCGTTTGTCCATCCTGTATATAGGGTACCGTCACCACATTCTAGAAGATATACATAATAATGCATCCTTATCCCCTGTCATCCTATGATTTTTATGCCTTTTGCTAATTCGAGCAGTCTTCTTCTCAATATTCTATTATAATAGAATAGATGTTGTTTTAGTAAACACGGAAGGATTTTGGGAGATCTTTGTCGTAATATGTAAAAGAACCAATAATTATTATAGAAGGATGAATGTTGATGGACGATTTAATATGTTTCAAAGGGACTCGTAATGGAGTAACACTCATACTCAATGACGCAGAAACTGATTTTCAGAAAATAATCGATCACTTAAAACAGAAGATGTCTCACCTTAACTTTTTTAAGGGTGCAGTGGTCAATATTGATATTGGCCAAAGAAAACCATTATCACCCGCAGAACTGGATTCTCTAGAGGAAATATTGTCATCCAATAATATAAAAATTAATGATGTTGTTCTGAACAGTAAGAAACCAAGTCCTTCAAGCAGACTTCCTGAACAGTCTGTCCAACATGAAAAGGGTGATACCCTGCTGATCAGCAAAACTGTCAGATCAGGGCAGCGACTTGCCTATCTGGGAAATATTATGCTGATCGGTGATGTTCACGTGGGTGGAGAGGTTATTGCACAGGGGAATGTTATTGTGTGGGGTTCTATTAAGGGCACAGTTCATGCAGGAAGCCAAGGAAACGACAATGCGTTTATCATTGCGCTGCAATTAGACCCCACTCAACTGCGCATTGGAAAATATATTGGTTGTGCGCCAGTCCAGGGCTCTCCTGATTTACCCAAGAGACCTGAAATCGCCTATATAAAGAATAATAAAATTATCATTGCCGATTATAACAAATCAAAAAATATGCTGGCTAATTTAGCCCAGAATTAGCGTTTATCATACTCTCCATTGCTGAACAATAGATGGAGAGTATTTATTGTTATGGTGTCTGTTGAGCTGCGTTCCGGCCGGCAACAAAACCTGATGACCATGCCCATTGCAGATTATAACCACCGCAGGCTCCGTCAACATCCAATACCTCTCCAGTAAAATAGATGCCTTTGACGAATTTTGACTCCAGGGTATCTTTGTCCACTTCCCGGGTGTCCACACCCCCAGCGGTTACCTGAGCATTAGGCCATGATGTGGTTCCCGTGATTTTGAATCTCCAATCGGTCAGGACATCCAGAATCTTCTTCCGTTCCACAACAGAGAGGTTGTCCACCAGGGTCTTTAGGTTGCTGATTCCAGCTTCTTTCAGCAGAACAGGGATCAGTCTTTTGTTGAGCAAACCGACCAGGCTGAACTCTATTGTCTTTCCTGCAGCATTGTGAAACCTTTTAGCCAGCAATCCCTCAAGGCTTGTCCTGGGCATGGTGTCAATCACTGTTACACGTAGGACAGCATCCCGTTTGTCCTGCAGGAGTTCTCCGGCCTTTCTGCTGATCTGTAA